>NZ_JBFTZS010000328.1:0-5389 GCF_056406675.1 Caulobacter sp. P1_B12_2
ACCCTGGGCAAGCTCAAGGACCCGCCCTCGCCCGCCGACCGGGCGACGGCGACGCGCTGGGCCGACACCTGGGCGAGCTTCGCCAAGACCGGCGATCCCGGTTGGCCCCGATACGACCCGACCACCGACCAACGCATGACGGTGGCCAACGACGGCGCGGCCCTGAAGCCGACGCCGGACCGCATCCGCGCCCTGGGAGCCCTGAGGGACAACCAGGCCGGACGCTGAACATCAAAAAAGAAGAGGGGAAACTATGATCAGGTTGAAAGCAGTGCTGGCCGTGGGCGCTTCGCTCACCGCCCTGGCGGCGGGGCAGGCGATGGCCCAGGAGACCAAGGCCGACGAGGCGATGATGATCACCGAAGTGGTCGTCACCGCCCAGAAGCGCGAAGAAAAACTGCAGGACGTTCCGGTGGCCGTCAGCGTGGTCGGCGAGACCGAGCTGCAGCGCCGCAACATCGGCAACATCGACCAGCTGAAGCTGGTCGTCCCCAGCTTCGAGTCCACCTCGTTCGGCGTCTCGGTGCGCGGCGTGGGCACCTCGACCTTCTCGACCTCGATCGAGCCCACGGTCTCGACCGTGCTGGACGGCGTGGTGCTGGGCCGGCCGGAAATGGCGCTGGGCAGCTTCTACGACGTAGCGCGAGTGGAGATCCTGCGTGGTCCCCAGGGCATGCTGTTCGGCAAGAACGCCTCGGCGGGCCTGGTCAGCATCACCACCAACGCGCCCAAGATCGGCCGGCTGGAGGCCATCGGCAACTTCAACCTGGGCGAGGACGGCTACAACAAGTCCGACGCCACCGTGAACCTGCCGCTGGGCGACAAGGCCGCCTTGCGCGTCGGGGGCTTCGTCAACAAGCTTGACGGCGTGCTGAACAACAAAAAGGACGGCCGCCGGTTCAACGGCAACGACGAGTGGGGCGGTCGCGCCAAGCTGCTGTGGCGACCGAGCGACACGGTCGACGTGCTGATCACCGCCGACTACGCCAAGCAGGATCAGTCGCTCACCTGGTCGCCCTACGCGGTCAGCCCGACCGGCGCCCTGGCCTTCGTCTATGCCGGCTGCGGCGTGAAGGCCTCGCCCGACAACACCGACCTGTGCATCGACGGCCCGCAGTACAAGAACCGCGAGAACTACGGCTTCGCGGCCCAGGTCGACTGGAGCCTGCCGGGCGGCCAGACCCTGACCTCGATCACCGCCGGCCGGCGCGACTTCGACTACAGCAACGGCGACTCCGACAGCCTGCCGATCAACATCCTCAACGACAACATCTCCAACCAGGACCTGCGGCAGGTCAGCCAGGAACTGCGCCTGTCCTCCCCCACGGGCGGCAAGCTGGAATATGTGGCGGGCCTCTACTACTACCGTCAGAAGACGAACCAGGTGACCGACCAGACCGGCACCTTCGGGGTCTTCCCGGCGCCGGTTGTCAATTCCACGATCAACAGCCTGGTGGACGCCACCAGCTACGCCGCCTTCGGCCAGGCCCACTACCAGCTGACCGAGAAGCTGGCCCTGATCGCCGGGGCCCGCCTGACCCACGACAAGGTCAGCCTGGACTTCCGCCAGTTCACCCGCCCCGGCTACTTCGGCATCAATCCCACCGTCACCTTCGACGACACGGCAAAGGAAACCAACCTCTCCTGGCGGATCGGGACGCAGTACCAGTTCGCCGACCGGACCATGGGCTATGCGACGGTGTCGCGCGGCTACAAGGGTCCGGGCTTCAACCAGACCGGCGTCAGCAACACCACCACCAGCCAGGAGGTGGGTCCCGAGATCCCGACCAGCTACGAGCTGGGCGTGAAGACCGCCCTGCTGGGCGGCCTGGCCGTGCTGAACGTCGCGGCGTTCAACACCAAGTTCGAGGACTACCAGGCCCAGACCGTCGACTTCACCCTGACCCCGGCCGCGTTCCGCACGATCAACGCCGGCGATCTGAAGACCAAGGGGGTCGAAGCCGATCTGACGGCGATCGTCGCGCCCGGCCTGATGATCACCGCCGCGGCGGCCTATATCGACGCCAAGTACGGCGACTTCGCGCCGATCTCCTGCGACCCGCTGGTCACTCCCACGGGCTGCGTGCTGATCGCGCCAGGCCTCTACGGCTACGACGCCTCAGGCCAGCGCCTGAGCGGGGTGTCCAAGTGGAAGGCCAGCCTGGCCGCGGTCTACGAACGCTCGATCGGCCATGGCCTGGAGCTGTCGGCCTCGGCCGACTACGGCTGGCGCGACGGCTACAACGCCTCGGCCACCGGCGATCCCAACACCAAGATCGACAGCTACGGCGTCCTGGGCGCCACGGTCGGGATCGGGTCCGAGACCGATCGCTGGAAGCTGGCGGTCTGGGGCAAGAACCTGACCGACCAGCGCTACCCCAGCGCGCTGTTCGGCACGCCGTTCGGCGGCAAGGGCGACTACAGCCAGGTGCTGACCGCTGACGCCTTCCGTCGCTACGGCGTCACCCTGAACCTGCGCTACTGACGAAACGGGGTCGGCCTGGCGGTCTTGCAGGCCAGGTCGACCTCGAACGCTGAGGCCCGAGGCTTCGCGTCCTTGACCGGAGGGGAAACCCCCTCCGGTCTTTTTTGTTTGGGTATCCGAGCGAACGGGGGCCTCAGGCCCCCTCCACCACGATCTCGAGCGGCCCGGCCTCGACGGCCCAGACCAGCACCTTCTGCGCCGCCCGCTCGTGGGTCCAGCGCGCCCCGGCTTGCGAGACGCTGACGCGCACGCCGTTCGGGAACCGCACTTCCGGGACATAGATTTCGGTCGGCGCCCCGATGACGGGATCAGCCTCCAGCCCCAGCTCGAAGCGTCCGTCAGCATAATGCATCGCGCTGATAACGCCCTGGACCATCGGCGCGTACGGCCGGCAGAAACCCAGCAGGCCCCGCGCCCCGGCGTCCGGGTCGTTGCGGCCCGGATCGCCCGCCTGGTCGGGCGAGAAGATCGACAGGTCCTCCTGGTTCCAGCCGTCGCCGATCCGCAGGTCGTTGCGGTTGCTGGCCGTGTAGTTCCACTGGGTGGACGACAGTTGCAGGGCGTCCATGGCGTCGTACATCAGCGCCAGCGCCTGGGCGTGGGCGTCCCACACGCCCTCCCCGCGCTCGCCCCGCGCCCAGGCCTCGAAGGCTTCGCCGCCGTTCAGGTCATAGGGAATGCCGAACTCGCCGATCAGGGTCGGCGCGCCGTCCTGGCCGAACCGCGTGCCCAGCCAGGCGATATAGGCCATCTGGTTGAAGTAGCGGGCGCGCAGGGCGTCGGTGTCCTGGTCGGGATCGAACCGCTTCTTGCGCAAGATGTCGATGTCGTACCAGTGGGTGGCGTTGACGCTGCGCTCAGGCATGGCGTCGGGGAACATCCGGCCGGTGCCGACCAGGTACGGGCAAAGCTCGGCGAACAGCAGCCAGTCAGGCCGCACGGCGCGCATGGTCTCGGCGACCCGGGCGAAGAACGGCGCCATGCACTGGTTCTCGTGGTCGATGGGCTGGCCGTCGCGCAGGCGGAAGAAGTCCTCATCCAGCACCGTGTCGCCGGTGTCGTCGAACCGCCAGGCGCCGGCCTGTTCGAACGGGTCGGGTCCGTCGTTCAGCCAGATCGACGCRCCCGCCAGATTGGCCGGCTCTTCGTCGATCACTTGCAGCACGCCGCGCTCGTCGCTCCAGCCCAGGCGAGCGATCGACACCGTCCGCCCCCGGGCGGCGCGCAAGCCGTCAAGCGGTGTCCAGGCGCGGCCCGGCCAAATCGGCAGCGGATCGGCAGGCGTCGCCTGAAGGCGCGGCGTGCTCATCGGCAGGCCGACCCAGCCCAGCCCAGGCTCGTTGAAGCTGTCGAAACCCACGACATTGTCCAGGTGCGCCACGCGCCGGGCCACCGCCGCCATCGCGCCCAGATAGTGGTCCTGCAGGAAGCGCTGGACGTTGCGGCCGTCGACCGTCCAGTCGGGAGTGAGAATCTCGCCGGCGAAGAAAGCGGTCCAGGCGATCCCGTTGGCGGCGAGGCGGTAGTTCCCCGCCCAGCTCATCATTGGATAGCGGTCTTCCTGGCGGGCCTCGGCGCTGGCGTAGTCGTAGCGGTGCTGCATGACGTGGGCGGCGTCGGCGGCGTCGAAACGCGTGAAGTCCAGGCCCAGCGCCTCGAACACCCAGCCCGGCGCGCCGTCGCCGCCGCTCATCCGGCTCCAGACGTCCTGGTGGAAGTCGACGAACACGAACAGGCCATGGGCCCTGGCCCGTTCGACCACGGCGGCGAAATAGTCGAGATAGTCCGCGTCGTACTGGCCCGGCCCCGCGTGCTCGACAGCCTCCCAAGTGGTCAGCAGGCGCAGGGTGTTGAAGCCCCATCGCGCGATGCGCCCCAGGTGCTGGTCGGCCTCCTCCAAGGGGAACGGTCGACCGATGAAGCTGACGGTGCGGTGGTCGGAAAAGTCGCTGGGCCGGTCGGTGCCGCCGTCGGGCCAGGGGACCTTGCAGTCGCCCCCCAGATTGACCCCGCGCAGGATGGCGTGCCGCCCGTGCGCATCGACGAACCGACTTCCCCGAACATCGATCAGCGGCTTTGACATTCCATCCCCCCAGAGGCATTGTGGTTTCGTTATACAACTGGTGAATAAACGGGGAGGACCGGTTGGTCCAGCCCTGACGGGGAGACGGGGAAGAGATGGCAAGCTTGATCCAGGGCGACGCGCCCAGGCTGACGGCCGTCCGCAAGGCGGCGATCGGGCTCGGGGACTTCGGGTTCAACCTGTATTGGCAGACGGCGGGGCTCTACCTGCTGTACTTCTATACGGACGCCCTCGACCTGCCGGCCGCGACGGCCGGCTTCATCTACATGGCGGCCCTGATCTGGGACGCGGCGCTGGATCCGGTCCTAGGCATGGTGGTCGATCGCACCCGCTCGCGCATGGGCCGCTATCGCCCCTACCTGCTTTTGGGCGCGGCGCCGCTGGCCTTGGGCTTCATGGCCCTGTTCGTCGGCCCCGCCGCGCCGACCGCGGGCGCCATAGCGTTCGCTGCGATCACCCACATCCTGTTCCGCACCCTCTACGCCGTGGTCTCGATCCCCTATGCGGCGATGTTCGCCCGCATCACCCAGGACAGCACCCAGCGGGGCGACATGGCGGGCGTGCGGATGGTGTTCGGCACCCTGGCGGCGATCGCCGTCGCCGCCCTGACCCTGCCGCTGGCCCAGGCCCTGTCGACGCCCGAGGCGCCGCGCCGCGGCTGGCTGATCGTGGCCGGCGTCTACGGCGTGATCGCCGCCCTGTGCCTGCTGGCGGTGGCCTGGGCCACGCGCGGCCTGGACGTCGCCGACGAAGAGCCCCCCGCTCCGCGCCCGGTGCGCGCCGTGGTCGCCAGCCTGCTGGCCAACCGCGCGCTGCTGCTG
>NZ_JBFTZS010000329.1:0-5379 GCF_056406675.1 Caulobacter sp. P1_B12_2
CTGCTGCGCCAGGCCTTCGCCAGCCGGGCGCTGCGGCCGGGCGGACTGATCTCCGGGCCGACCCAGATGGCGATAGCCGATTCGGCGGCCTACGCCGTGATCCTGGCCCATATCGGCGAGGTGGCGATGGCGGTGACCACGTCCCTGACCATCCACTTCCTGCGCGGCGCCAARCCGGGCGATCTCTATGCCGAGGGGGCCCTGCTCAAGCTGGGCCGGCGGATCGCGACGGTCGACGTGCTGATCTGGTCGGAATCGCGCGAGCGAGCCGCCGCCAAGGCGACGGTCGCCTACGCGATTCCTTGAGAGAGACGGAGCGCGCCGAGGCGCGCTCCAATCCGGTCTTGGTTAGTGCACGAAGCCCTTCTTCAGGCCTTCGGCTTCGTTCAGGTGTTCCTGCACGGCCGGGGCCGTGGCGGCGGCGAAGGCCTTGATGGCGGCGGTGTCGCCGTCCTGGGCGTAGCGCTGCATCAGGTTCAGGGCCGCCTGGTGAACATCGACCTGGTCGTCGGCGTAGGTCTTGTCGAAGTCCTCGTTGCTGGCCTTGTTCAGGTCGTCCAGCTTGTCCTGCAGGTCGGCGGGCAGGGCGGTCGGCGGGGTTATCGTGGCGCCCGAGGCGGCGATGGCGGCCTTCAGGTCCTCGGTGGTCTTGGTGTGGGCCTTTTCCATCATCGCGGCGAACTTCTTCACCTCGGCGTTGGTCGAGCGCTTGGCCGCGACCTTGGCCGCTTCGATCTCGTACATGTCGGTGGCGGCGGCCTTCTCGACGAAGGTGGCGGCCTTGGTTTCGTCCGACGGGGTCGGGACGGTGGCCGACGGGTTGGCGTCCGGGGTCGCGGCCTGTTCGGCCGGGGTGGCGGCGCCCTTGGTCTCGTCGGCTTTCGGGCCGCAGGCGGCGACGCTGAGGGCGGCGATGGCGGCGCCGACGATGAGAAGCTTACGGGTCATGGCTTTCTTTCCCTGCGCGTTTTTCTAGAACGTTGATCGTTCGGCGCTGCGCTGCGCCTATGAGGCCTAATCAACCTCACGCGCCCGTGATGGTTCCGTGAGGTGGGGAGAGAAAACGCATGGCGGAGACTCCGTTGAACGGCCTGCGGGTCATCGAGATGGGCTCGCTGATCGCGGGACCGTTCTGCGGCCAGGTGCTGGGCGATTTCGGCGCCGAGGTGATCAAGCTGGAGGACCCAGGGGCCSGCGATCCGATGCGCCAGTGGGGCCGCACCAAGCCCAAGGGCCACTCGCCCTGGTGGCCGGTGATCGGCCGCAACAAGACCTCGGTGACGCTGGATCTGCGTGCGCCGGAGGGCCGCGACATCGCCCGCGCCCTGATCGCCAAGGCCGACGTGGTGGTCGAGAACTTCCGCCCCGGTACGCTGGAAAAGTGGGGCATGGGCTATGACGACCTGGCCCGGACCAATCCCGGCCTGGTGATGGCCCGGGTCTCGGGCTTCGGTCAGACCGGCCCCTATTCGCACCGCGCCGGCTACGCCCTGATCGGCGAGGCCATGGGGGGCTTGCGCCACATCACCGGCGAGCCCGATCGGCCGCCGGCCCGGGCCGGGATCTCGATCGGCGACAGCCTGGCCGGCCTCAACGCCGCCTTGGGCGTGATGATGGCCCTGCACGCTCGCCAGCGCACCGGCAAGGGCCAGGTGGTCGACGCGGCGATCTATGAGAGCGTGCTGACGGTGATGGAGAACCTGATCACCGAATACGACCTGTCGGGCTATGTGCGCGAACGGTCCGGGGCGATCCTGCCCGGAATCGCCCCGTCCAATGTCTATCCCACCCGCAGCGGCGAGCTGATCCTGATCGGCGCCAACCAGGACACCCTGTTCAAGCGTCTGTGCGAGGCGATGGGCCGGCCCGAACTGGCGACCGACGAGCGCTATCGCGATCACGCCGCGCGGGGCGTCAATCAGTTGCAGCTGGACGCCACCATCGGCGGGTGGACCGTCGAGCACGACATCGAGACCCTGCTGCCGCTGCTGGAGGACGCCGGCCTGGCCGTCGGCCGGGTCTATCGCGCGCCCGACATGCTGAAGGATCCACAGTTCGCGGCCCGCGAGTCAATCGTCGAGGTCGCCCATCCGGTGTTCGGCACGGTGAAGATGCAGAACGCCTTTCCCAAGCTGTCCGACACCCCCGGCGGCGTCCGATGGCCGGGGCCGGCCCTGGGCGAGCACACCGACGCGGTGTTGAGCGCGGTGGCCGGGCTGTCGGCGGAAGCGATCGCCGGCCTGCGCGCCAAGGGCGTGATCTAGAATGACCGCGCCGCTCTACGCCGGCGGATGCCTGTGCGGAGCCCTGCGCTACGAGGCGCGGGGCCGGCCGCTGTACATGGGCCACTGCTACTGCGCCGACTGCCGCAAGGCCTCGGGGTCGGGCTTCATCCCGTTCATGGCCTTCGCCGCCGCCGACCTGACCTTCAGCGCCCCGACCCGGACCTTCACCTGTGTGTCGGCGCGGGGGAGCGACGCGGTGCGCAACAGCTGCCCGCAGTGCGCCAGCCTGGTGTTCGGCGGGCCGGTGGGCGAGACCGACTCCCATACGATCTATGCCGGCTCACTGGACGATCCGACGGCCTTCCGGCCGACCGTGGCGATCTTCGTCAAGGGGCGGCCGGACTGGGCGGTGATCCCGGAGGGGCTGGAGGTGTTTGAGGGGCTGCCGGACTGAGGCTCACCCACTTGCCCCCACCTGACAGCTTCGCGGTCTGTCCGCCCCCAGGGGGCGAAGGATGACGCCGCGCCGGCGGCGGAGCCTCTTCCCCCTGGTGGAGGAAGACGATCGCGAAGCGATCCGCAGGGGGCAAGTGTTCGCCGCGCCAGCCTTGCCGAAAGGTCGCCCTACCGCCCCGTCACCGACGCCAGCGCTCGGGCGATCTGGTGGACGTTGTAGGGCTTCCTGACGATCGGGGCGTCGAAGCCCATCGGAGCGGCCTTGTCGGCGTAGCCGGTGGCGAACACGAAGGGCCGACCCTCGCGGCGCAGGATCTCGGCGACCGGCGCCACGGACTGGCCGTTCAAATCGGCGTCCAGCACCGCGGCGTCGAACGTAAGCTCCAGCATCTGCAGCGCCTCGGACAGCTCGGCCGCGCAGCCGACCACCTCGACGCCGGAATCTTCCAGCCCGGCTTCCAGCTCCATGGCCAGCAGCAGCGAATCCTCGACGATCAGCACCTTCAAGCCCGCGATGTCGCCCGACCGGAAGCTGTCGTCGCCGCCGCCCACGGTCTCGATGATGCGGGCGTCCGGCGCCGCGACGGGCTCGGGTTCGGGCTCTTCGACCAGGGCGTCGGCGGCGGCGTGGATCATCGCCGTGACGCCGCTGCGCTTGTATTCGACCGTCGCCCGCCCGCCCAGCTCGCGACCGACCACGTCCTCGATCAGGGTCATGCCAAAGCCGCGCTTGTCCGGCGGCGAGGTCATCGGCCCGCCGGTCTCCAGCCATTCGAGATTGAAGCCGCCGTTGGGGGCCACGCGCCAGACCACCTCGACCCGGCCGCTCTCGACCGACAGTGATCCGTACTTCACGGCGTTAACGGCCAGTTCGTGCAGGGTCAGCGACAGGGCCGCCGCCGCCCGGGGGGTCAGGAACAGCTCCGGCCCGTCCCAACGGGTCTGGTTGGGAGCAAGGCCCCCCAGTTCGGCCGCCGCGATCCGCGCCAATGTGGCCCCGCGCCAGCGCGCCGCGCTGAGCAGGTCGTGGGCCGAACTCATCGACTTCAGCCGACCGTTGAAGGCTTTCAGGAAACCGTCCAGCGAGGAGGCCTTGCGGGCCGACTGGCCGGCCACCGACTGCACGGCGGCCAGGATGTTCTTGATGCGGTGGTCCAGCTCGGTCAGCAGGTTTTCGCGCTGATCGTCGGCGTCGCGGCGAGCGGTGACGTCCTGGACCACGCCGATCAACCGCAGCGGCTTGCCGTCGGCATCCATCACCAGCAGGCCGGCCACCCGGTTCCAGACCACGCGGCTCGGATCCGACGACACCCGCTGGAACTCGATCTCGTAGCGTCCCTTGGTCCTGAGCTGCTCGTCCACGTCGGCGCGGATCCAGTCGCGATCCTCGGGCCTGATGATGGAATAGAGCTCCTCGCCGCCGCGGGCCGGGGCGACGCCCTCGGGGATCTCGGTGATCCTCGACATGCGGTCGCTGACCCGCACGGTGTCGGCCGCGATGTCCCACACGAACTCGCCCAGATTGGCGGCGTGCAGGGCCAGGGCGATCCGCTCGCTGTCCAGCAGCCGCTCGGCGACGTTGCGGGCCGTCTCGGCGTCGTGCAGCAGCTCTTCCATCGCCAGGGCGGCGAGGTCGGCCAGGGCGTCGGCCAGCCCGGTGTCGACGGCCTCGCGGGGCGCGGGGTCCTCGACGGTCAGCAGGCCGACGATCTCGCCCGACGCGGTCTTCAGCGGGGCGCAGGCGAAGAAGCGGCTGTCGGCGCACCAGGGACGCAGGATCTGGTCGGGGGCGCCGGCGAGGTCGGGATGCGCAACCACGCCGCTCTCGCGCAGGCGGTCGGCAACGCCGGCGGGGCGGGGCTCCTCCAGATGGTCGAAACCGACCTTGGCCTTCAGCCAGACGCGATCCTTGCCGATCAGCCGGATCGCGGCCTTGGGAGCGCCGAACAGACGTGAGGCCAGGYGGACGATCCGATCGAACCGGGGGTCGGCCGGGTCGCCGTCGAAAACGCGAAGGGCGTCAAGGGCGCGCAGCCGGCGCGCCTCGTGATCCTCCGCCAGCGTTCCGCCCGCATCGTCCATGATTCGACCATAGACCGGGTTCGCGCGTGGCGCGAGATCGATAAAGGCGACGTCCCCAGATCCCCATGAGATCGCCTGTGGTGAAGCTCCAGCCTTGAGGCTACAATGGAACTCGTGGCCTCGGGTTTGCGTTGTGCGGGCGCAGCTTCGCAGCTGTCCGCCCCCCACAAGCCCGAGCCGCGAACCGGAGATTCTCATGCCCGACAACAGCCTGAACCCCGCCATCAACGAAGCCAACAAGGCCTCGTCGAGCGCCGGCGCCGCCCTGGATCACGCCGAGCGCAGCTTCGGCGAAGCGGCCAGCGCCGCCCGCGCCAACCTCGGCGACGCCGCCGCCTCGGCCAAGGCCAACCTGTCCGACGCCGCCAAGCGGATCGAGGCGTCCCTGACCCAGGGCCTCGAAACCCTGCGCGCCCAAAGCCGCACCTATACCGACACCGCCGGCCAGTCGGTCGACGAAGCCAGCCGCTATGTCAGCGAGCGCGTCCGCGAGCGGCCGATCACCGCCACCCTGGCCGGCCTCGGCGTCGGCGTTCTGCTTGGCCTGCTGCTGGCCGGAAGCCGTAGCGGCCGCGACAAGTGATCTTCGGGAAGACTCTGACGACTCTGGCAGCGG
>NZ_JBFTZS010000330.1:0-5364 GCF_056406675.1 Caulobacter sp. P1_B12_2
GGCCCTGGCCGACCGCGCCGGCGAGCCCTGGATCGCCGGCCTCGCCGCCTTCCGACAACAGTCCTACGCCCAGGCGCGAACCTATTTCGAACGCGTCGCCGATGACGACAAACAGGACGAATGGCTGCGCTCGGCCGCCTCGTTCTGGGCCGCGCGCTCGGCGGCGTCCGGCGGTCAGGCGCGCGACGTCGAGGACCTGCTGGGCGCCGCCGCCCGCGCGCCCAACACCTTCTACGGCATGATCGCCGCCCGCCAGCTGGCGCTGTCCGGCCTGGCCCTGGCCCAGGACGATCCGATCGCCGCCCTGCTGAACAAGGTTTCCTACCAAGGCCCCGACACCGTCTCGCTGGCCCGCCTGCTGGCCGCCGACCCGCGCGCGCGCCGCGCCGCGGCCCTGGCCCAGATCGGCCGCTGGGCCGAGGCCGGCCAGGAGCTGCGCGCCGGCCTGTCCCTGGCCAGCGACGATCCCAAGGCCCGGGGCGACTGGACCGACCTGGCCCTGGCGCTCAACGAGAAGGCCCCGCTGAACGCCGGGCGCGCGGCCAAGCGAGTCGGCGGCGAGGACTATCCCCTGCCCCCGCTGGAGCCCAAGGGCGGCTTCACGATCGACAAGGCCATGGTCTACGCCCTGGTGCGCCAGGAAAGCCGCTTCGACCCCTACGCCACGTCGGGCGCCGGCGCGGTGGGCCTGATGCAGTTGATGCCGATCGCCGCCGCTCGCGCCGCCGGCGACGACAAGCTGCTGGCAGACACCAGCCCGCTGCTCGACCCCAGCTTCAACCTGCGGGTCGGCCAGGACTATTTCACCTGGCTGATGGACCGGGGCCTGCAGAGCCCCGACCTGTTCCGCGCGGTGGCGGCCTACAACGGCGGCCCGGGCACCCTGATCAAGGTCCAGGAACAGCTGGGCGGCGCCGACTGCGATCCGCTGCTGCTGATCGAAAGCCTGCCGGCCCAGGAAACCCGGAACTACGTCGAAAAGGTCATGGCCTCGTACTGGACCTATCGCAAGCTGATGGGCGCCGAGACCAAGACCCTGGACGCGGTGGCCAGCGGCGCGCGGGTGATCGATTTCAGGTTGGATCAGTAGGGCCTGCCAAGCTCGATTTCCTCACTGAAGGACTCCTTGCGGTTTTGGTGGGTCCGCAATGGCGAACGCGCGGGACTGCTCGTCGTCGTTCTCATACTCGCCGCTGCCCTGGCCCTCTTTTACCCCGTGGGCCGCGTCGTTCCGCTCAGCGGCATCGTCACCGCCATCAATGTTCAGGACGCGCGAAGAGCGCCGCCCTTTAACGCCTGGGTCGATCTCGGCGGCAGCAAGACCGTCGTCGGACTACCGGACGGCCACAAATGCGTCGTGGGCTCGCGCATCGCACTAGAAAAGGCGCGCTTCCGGTTCGGCCAGCACTATGCAGCCGCGAGGCAGGCATGCGACATCGCGCCGAAGATCGCGGGTGACGGCTAAACCCGCAACCTCACGGCTCTCGGCTTCAGCCGCCCCAGCAGCGCCTTCAGCGGATCGCCGCCCGGCTTGAAGCCACCGGCGGCCTCGACGGCCTCCAGCTTCGCCAGCACCGCCAAGGGACGCCCCGCCAGGCCAAACAGCCCCGCCTGCCCGATCCAGGCCGGCTTGCCGCCGCCGCCCGCCAGATGGGCCTCGACGGCTGTCCGCCAGGCTTCCGGCAGGACCAGGTCCTCGCCCAGCGCCAGGATCCAGGCGCTCCTGACCGCCGCGCAGCCGGCCGCCAGACGCGCTCCGACATCGCCCGCCGCCTGCACCATCCGCGCCCCGCTGTCCTCGGCGATCGCCAAGGTGGGGTCGGTCGAGCCGGCGTCGGCGAACACCACCGCCTTGACCAGGCCGTCGACGGCGGCCGGCACCAGCAGGGGCAGGACGTGGACCAGGCGCGCGGCGCTGTTGTGGGTGGGCAGGACGACGGTGATCATGGTCCTGCTTCAGGGCATGGCGGAGCGGAGGTCAAGCCGAGACTTGGCCAAGTGAGACTTGGGGCGGCGAAGCATGGCATAGGCCGCCCATGATCCCGACAAAGACTCCAGACAAGGCCTACGCCGCCTTCCTGTTCGACATGGACGGCACCGTGCTCGATTCCATCGCCGTGGCCGAGCGGGTCTGGGGCGACTGGGCGCGGCGCCATGGCCTGGACGTCGAAACCTTCCTGCCCACCATCCACGGCGTCCGCGCCGAGGAGACGATCCGCCGCCAGAACCTGGCGGACATCGACATCGCCGGCGAGACCGAGGCGATCCTCCGGGCCGAGGTCGCCGACGTCGAGGGCGTGATCCCGATCCCCGGCGCGGAGGCCTTCCTGCGCGCCCTGCCGGCCGGCCGTTGGGCCGTCGTCACCTCCGCCCAGCGCGAACTGGCCCTGCGACGCCTCCAGGCCGCCGGCCTGCCCATCCCCGCCGTCCTGGTCACGGCCGAGGACGTGTCGCGCGGCAAACCGGCCCCGGACGGCTACCAACTGGCCGCCGAGCGTCTCGGCGTGGCGGCCGCTGACTGTCTGGTCTTCGAAGACGCGCCCGCCGGTCTGATCGCCGGCGAAGCGGCCGGCGCCGATCTGGTCGTGATCACCGCCACACACCGCCATCCGTTCGAGACGCCTCACGCCGTCCTCGCAGACTATGAAGGCGTCCGTGTCCTGGCCGATGCGGACGGCCTGCGCCTGGCGACCACCTAGAACAGCGACAGCTGATCCCCCGCCTTGGCCGGCACGGCGAACTGGCTCAGATCCAGCGGCTCCAGCTTGCGGTCCAGGCCAAACCGGGTCCGCGCCAGGTGGAAGCGTTGGCTCATCACCTCGGCCACGGGGCCTTCGCCGGTCATCCGCTTGCCCCACTCCGAGCTATAGGCCGCGCCGCCGCGCATCTGGCGGACCAGCGACATGACCCGCTTGGCGCGGTCGGGATGCTCGGCCGCCAGCCACTCCTCGAACAGGTCCTTGATCTCCAGCGGCAGGCGCACGGCGACATAGCCGGCCGTGGTGGCGCCGGCCGCGGCGGCGGCCTCGAGCACGCCTTCCATCTCGTGGTCGTTCAGCGACGGGATGGACGGTGCGAACATCACCGTGGTCGGCACGCCCGCCGCCGTCAGTTGACGCACGGCGTCGATCCTTCGCTTCGGCGTCGCCGCCCGAGGCTCCATGCTGCGCGACAGCCGATGGTCCAGGCTGGTGATCGACACCGCCGCCCGCGCCAGCCCCGCCTGGCCCAGCGGCCCCAGCAGGTCGAGGTCGCGGGTGATCAACGCCGACTTGGTGATGATCGTGAACGGGTGGCGAAACCGGCCCAGGGTCTCGATCACCGCCCGCGTCACCCGCAGTTGGCGCTCGTCAGGCTGATAGGGATCGGTGTCGCCGCCGATATGGATGACCTTGGGCACATAGCCCTTCTTGGACAGCTCGCGTTCCAGCAGCTTGCCGGCCTCGGGCTTGAAATAGATCTTGGTCTCGAAATCCAGGCCCGGCGAATGGCCCAGATAGGCGTGCGCCGGCCGGGCGTAGCAATAGATGCAGCCATGGCTGCAGCCGCGATAGGGATTGATCGAGCTTTCGAAGCCGACGTCGGGGCTGTCGTTGCGGGCGATGATGGTCCGCGACTTCATCGGCTGGAGCGTGGTGGCGATCTGGGCCGGCTCCTCCTCCTCGCCCCAGCCGTCGTCGAAGGCCTCGCTGACCTGGGACACGAAGCGGCTGGTTCGGTTGGACTTGGCCCCGCGTCCCCGCGCGCTGGACGGCGGATGACCGGGAAGATTAGCGGGAGCGACCATGGGCGGATCATGAACCTCGAAATGGAACATTTCAAGAACACAATGCCTCGCGGTTCTCGGCGGCGCGTAGTTTCCAGGCGCCCCTTTGGCGCAGGCCATCGATATCTTTGGCTTGGCTGACAGCTCATCGCGATCATGCCAACGTCATCGCGAGGCACGCAGGGCGACCGCCGCCCGGCCCTCCAATCGGGAAACTCCCCCATGACCACCCAACATGACGACAAGGCCGAGACCGAAGTCGAGGCGCCGCACGTCGCCAAGGTCGGCGTGACCGACGCCGGCCACAACGTCACCAGCTTCAACGAGGAGCCGATCAATGGACTCCTGGCCGACATCGCCGACGGCGACACCTGATCGACAACGGAGCGGCGGCGTCTTGGATTCGCGCCGCCGCCACGCTCGATTCCCCCTGAACCAACCCCCGTTTCTCGAAACAGCGTACCAAAACTTCAAAAACACCGGTTCAGATCAGAAATTGATCCCGGAAGTCACGAAAAATGACAGTACACCGTGCAGCATCACGGCATTCGAAGCTTAAGGGCAAGAAAGCTACACTCCATGCCATTGCGGCGGCGAGTGGCCAATGCTAGCAAAATCGAAACTGGACCCGCCGTGAGCAGCACGGAAGGTCTCCTGAAGAGGCGGCGAGCTGGACATGACTTCCACGAGCGCGAACCAGGCCTACACCCTGCCTCGCGACCAGACCCTGATCCTGGCCCGCCTGGTCACCGCCGCCTCGCGCGCCTTCGACCGGGACCCCGACGCGGCGCGTGAACTGGTGCAGCGCGCCAGCCAGATCCTCGAAGCCGAGGTCCAGCGCCTGACTCGCGACCAGCAGACCGGCAAGCTGGCCCCCTGGCAGGTGCGCACGGCGACCGACTTCATCGACCGGCACAGCGACCGCAACCTGCAGGTCCGGGATGTGGCCGCGGCGGTTCGCCTGAGCCCCAGCTACTTTTCCCACGCCTTCAAGGAAAGCTTCGGCCGGTCCGCCAAGGGCTACATCATCGAACAGCGCATCGCCCGGGCCAAGCAGCTGATGCTGACCACGCGCGACAACCTGGCCCAGATCGCGCTGGCCTGCGGTTTCTCCGACCAGGCCCATTTCTGCCGGTCGTTCGGCGGGCTGGTGGGCCAGCCCCCCAGCCGCTGGCGTCGCAGCCGCCTTGAACGCCCGACCGACCTCGCCGTCTTGGCGGCCTGACAGCGCTGCCGCGACCTTTTCCTTGCTCGAACCCCTGTTGTCAGGGCCCTCTTGTTCAGCGCTCGCCGCGCCCCAGATTGGAATCTCCTAGAGGAGATCGACTTGTCTTCACCGTTCCAAGGGCATGAGGTCGAAGCGCGGCTGCGCCCCGCCGCCAACGCCTATGCTTTCGACCTTGATCACGCGCTGTCCTCGGTCGTCGCCCTGGAATCCCGCGTTCCGGACGACGCCTTCACGGCGCGCATTCTCGGCACCGAGCGGCTGGGCAACGGCGTGGTGATCAGCGAAAGCGGCCTGGTGCTGACCATGGGCTACCTGATCACCGAGGCCCGCGAGGTGGTGCTGACGCTCAACGACGGCAAGCGCGTCCAGG
>NZ_JBFTZS010000331.1:0-5331 GCF_056406675.1 Caulobacter sp. P1_B12_2
CTCCTCACCCGTGAAACGGGGGAGGTGGCGCGATGCGAATACGCATCGTGACGGAGGGGGCGTTCAGTTCCCCCTACCTGTTTCCGCCGATCAGGTCGCCGATCTCACCCAGGATAGACCCCTCGCCCCGATTGCCGCCTTGCCCGCCGGCCGCCGCCATCATCCGTCCCGCCAAACGCGAGAACGGCAGCGACTGGATCCACACCTTCCCCGGCCCCCGCAGCCGCGCGAAGAACAGCCCCTCGCCGCCGAACAGCACGCTGCGCACGCCGCCGGCCATGACAAGGTCGAAGTCGACGCCCGGGGTGTAGGCTGCAAGGCAGCCGGTATCGACGTGCAGCTCCTCGCCCGGCTTCAGGTCGCGCTCKACCAGGGTGCCGCCCATCTGGACGAACACCCAGCCGTCGCCGTCCAGGCGCTGCATGATGAAGCCCTCGCCGCCGAACAGCCCGGTCATCACCCGCTTCTGGAAGTGGATCCCGATCGACACGCCGCGCGCCGCGGCCAGAAAGCTGTCCTTCTGGCAGATCAGCGAACCGCCCAGCTGGCCCAGGTTCAGCGGCAGGATCGCGCCCGGCGTCGGCGAGGCGAAGGCCACGCGGGCCTTGCCCGAGCCGGTGTGCGTGAAGACGGTGGTGAACAGGCTCTCGCCGGTGACCAGCCGCTTGCCCGCCCCCAGCAGCTTGCCCATGAACCCGCCGCCCGTGTCGCCCGAGCCGTCGCCGAACACCGTGGTCATCTGGACGCTGGCGTCCTTCCAGACGAACGAGCCGGCCTCGGCCACGGCGCTTTCGCCGGCGTCCAGCTCGATCTCCAGGAACTGCAGCTCCTGGCCCTTGATCTCGAAGTCGATGTCGTCGGCGACGGCCGCGCTGCGGGTGTGCGACCAGGGGCTGGTAGGCATGGCGATGGGGGCTCCTGAAGTGGAAGCGAAATAGAGGAGACACTTCGCACCGATGGGTGCGGTGCATTCGTTCATTTAAGCGTCTGGATGAGTGTGTATCACTGGATTTCGAGGGTCGCGCTTTGCAGACGCTTCACCGACGGCACGCGCGAGAGTATCGATTGCGCTATTCAACTCGTCGTAGTTCCTCTGGATTAGATCGATCCAACTTGAAGACAGGTCGCGCTGCCCTCTGGCCGCATTGAGCGTGGTCGAAATGTTATGGCGAATTTTCCGCACTTCCGACTGAAGCTGATCTAGTCGAACGCGCACCTTAGGATCGACCAACTCCAATCGAGGGAAAGTGGCGAGGTCCGAGATCGCCTGATCGACCTCTCGCAGCACCGTAGCTTCGTGGTGCATAACTATGTCTCGTTCGGCAGGATCAGCGATTTGATTGATCRCCCCCTTGAGGTTACCTCCGAGACGCCAACAGATCGCCAAAAGAGCCCCCTCAAGCTGCGTTTGGTATTCCTTTCGCTCCTGACGCTGAGCCCAGATCGGCATATTTGCGGTCAGAAAGGTGGCGAAAAGCGTGATAGCAGCCGCTAGAAGTTGCCCCCAGGCGGCCAGCTTGTCGTGCTGTTCGAGCCAAAGCAGGAAATAGTTCCACGTCGTCATAGGGCCCTCCAGCAAAGAGCCGTCGCAGGATCGACTGTATAGTCAAGCTCCCCGGCGGGAGCGCAACTTCGAAAGCGTAGAATCCAGCCCTACCCCTTCAGCGACCTCAACGCCCGTTCATGCGCATAGGCGGCGATGTCCATCAGGGCCAGGTCCAGGGCGGTGCGCACGTCGCCCAGGCCCTTGGTCCCGGCCTCGGCCTCGGCGCAGACGTCGCCGAGCTGGAAAGCCCCGACGCCCCGCGCCGCGCCCTTCACCGTGTGGACCGCGTCCCGCCATCCGGGATGACCCGGATCGAGCATCGGCGTCCATAGCGCGGCCTGTTCGCGAAACAGCGCCAACACCTCGTCGATGACCGTGGAGTCATCCATCGCGAACCCTTCCAGATAGGCGAAATCCACGGCTCCGCTGATATCTCGTCTGGCCAAAAAATAGTCCCTTGCGTTCCAAGATTCTTTGCGTATGTTCCGCGCCTCGCCGCCGAGGCAAACCACCGCTTCGGGCCGGACGGGCGCATAGCTCAGTTGGTAGAGCAGCTGACTCTTAATCAGCGGGTCGTAGGTTCGAATCCTACTGCGCCCACCATTTCCCCCAATGAAATCAATGATCACCCCCTTGGGGAAGCCGCCATACTAGCGGTCGTCGGCGTTTGCACAAAGGCCCGCGTGAGGGCGTCCCCACCAATCGGCGATCCGTGCCYGCCGGGGCAACCTTGGCTGGCTCGAGCGGTTTAAGTCCCGAACGCGAAGCCTCGCGGAAAGGGAGTCATGATCGCCAAACCGCCCGCCCCCGACCCTGTCGCACCGTTCTTCGACATGGTGGGCATGGCCACGTCCGGCGATCCGGTCATGCTGCGCAATCTGGCCGCCACCCTGGGCGCGTTCTCGGTGCGCATCCTGGTGGCCGGACTGATCCTGGCGCTCACCCTGTGGGCGGCCAAGCGCCTGGGCCGGCTGGCCGAGTCCGGGGTCCAGCGTCTCAATCGCCATAACCCGGCCGACAAGACCCTGGGCTCGTTCGTTTCGGGCCTGGTCAGCTACGTGGTGATCGCCATCGGCCTGATCGCCGTGCTGCAGCAGCTGGGCGTCCAGGCCACCTCGGTGATCGCGGTGCTGGGCGCGGCGTCCCTGGCGATCGGCCTGGCGCTGCAAGGCACGCTCAGCAATGTGGCGGCGGGCGTCATGCTGCTGCTCCAGCGGCCCTACCGCGTCGGCGACAAGGTCGAGCTGAACGGCCGCCAGGGCGTCGTCCAGGCCATCGATCTCTTCAACACCAAGCTGCTCGACTATGACGGCCTGACCCTGTTCCTGCCCAACGGCAAGGTGTTCGGCGACATGATCGTCAACATCACCCGGGCCGGCCGTCGACGCATCGAACTGACCTTCGGCGTCGACTACGAGGACGATCTGGACCTGGCCCTGGCCACTCTGGTCGAACTGGCCAACGCCGACCGCCGGGTGCTGTCCGAGCCCAAGGCCTGGGCGCGGGTGACGGCCCTGCTCGACAGCAGCGTCAGCGTCACCCTGCGCTGCTGGACCGCCCCCGACGACTGGATCAACACCAAGTTCGACCTGGTGAAGGCCGTCAAGGAGACCTTCGAGGCCAAGGGCCTGAGCTTCCCCTATCCGCATCAGGTCTCGATGGAGCGCTCGGAGGCTCGCCCCAGGCCGTCGCCGCCACGCAAGGCCAAGACGCGCGCGGCGCCGTAGGGGCACGATGGCCTGACGCCGCGTTCCGTCGGATGCTGCCGACAACGAAGACGAGAGGCGGCCAGGATGATCACGCTCTATCACTGCGTCGGCGCGCGCTCGTTCCGGGCTCTGTGGGCCCTGGAAGAGCTGGGCCTGCCCTATGACCTGAAGCTGACGCCCTTCCCGCCCCGCTTCCGCGAGCCCGGCTATCTGGACGTCAATCCGCTGGGCACGACGCCGACCCTGATCGACGGCGAGACCCTGATGAGCGAGTCGGCGGCGATCGGCGAGTATCTGGCGCGCCGCCATGGCCCCAGCGACCTGACCGTGGCGCCCGACGAGCCGGGCTTCGGGGCCTATCTGAACTTCCTGCACATGGGCGAGGCCACCCTGACCTTCCCGCAGACCATCCATCTGCGCTACGCGGTCTTCGAGCCCGAGGAGCGCCGCCTGCCCCMGGCGGCGGCCGACTATGTGCAGTGGTTCCTGTCGCGCCTGAAGGCGGCGGCCAAGCTGTTGGACGACAGCGGCCATGTCGCCGCCCGCCGTTTCACCATGGCCGACATCTCGGTGGCCTACGCCCTGAAGCTGGGCGAGCAGCTGGGGTTTGCCGAAAGCTTCCCCGAGGCCTTCAAGGTCCACCTGCAGCGGATGAAGACCCGCGACGGCTACCGGCGCGCCCTGGCCGCCGAAAGCGCCGGAGAACCCGTCCTGTGAGCCCCGAGCATATTCCCGTCATCGTCGGCGTCGGCGAGGCCCTCGACCGGCCCAGCGACCTTTCGAAGGCCCTGGAGCCCCTGGCCCTGATGGAGGCGGCCCTGCGCGAGGCCGACGCCGACGCGGGCGGCGGCTTCCTGGCCAGGATCGCCTCGCTGGACATCGTCAATCAGTTGAGCTGGCGCTACGCCGACGCGGCGGGCGAGCTGTGCGCCCGGCTGGGCGTCGCCCCAGCCCGCGCCGTCTACGGCCCCGTGGGCGGCGAGAGCCCGGTGCGGTTCCTGCACGAGGCCGCGCTGCGCATCGCCCGAGGCGAGGCGCAGGTCTGCGCCGTGGTCGGGGCCGAGGCGCAGTGGAGCGTCAACAAGGCCCGCGCCGCCGGCGTCGACCTGCCCTGGACGTCCAAGCCGCCGGCCACGGGCGGCGGGCCGCGCATCGAGGTCCATCCCCTGGCTCTGAAGCTGGGGGTCTTCCTGCCGGTCAGCGTCTATCCGTTCTACGAGAACGCCGCCGCCCATCACTGGGGGCAGACGCCCGCCGAGGCGCTGGCGGAGTCCGGCGCCCTGTGGTCGGCCTATGCGGCGGTGGCGGCCGGGCAGCCCAACGCCTGGATCAAGACGGCCTTCACGCCGGAGCAGATCACCACGCCGCGCCCCGACAACCGTCCGATCGCCTGGCCCTACACCAAGCTGATGGTCGCCAACATGCAGGTGAACCAGGGCGCGGCGGTGATCCTGACCAGCCTGGCCGCCGCCCGGGCGGCGGGTGTGCCGGATGAGCGGCTGGTCTTCGTCTGGGGCGGGGCGGCGGCGCGCGAGCCCGGCGACTACCTGCAACGCGACCACTATCACGGCTCGGTCGCCCAGGACGCCGTGCTGGAGGCCGTGGGCGGCATGGTCGAGGCCTTCGACGCCCTGGAGCTCTACAGCTGCTTCCCCTGCGTGCCGAAGATGGCCCGGCGCAAGCTGGGCTTGCCGCCCGACGTCACGCCCACCGTGACCGGCGGCCTGACCTTCTTCGGGGCGCCGATGAACGACTACATGACCCATGCCGCCGTCGCCATGACCCGGCGTTTGCGGGACGGCGCGGGGACCGGCCTGCTCTATGGCCAGGGCGAATTCGTCACCAAGCACCACGGGCTGGTGCTGGCCGACCGCCCCGCTCCGGAGGGCGCGAGGCCGCTGGCGGAGATCAGCGTGCAAACGGCGGCCGACGCCCGGCGCGGCCCTGTCCCGGCCTTCGTCGAGGAGGCCACGGGCCAGGCGGTTCTCGAGACCCACACGGTGCTCTACGACCGCGACGGCGCCCCGACCCACGGCGTGGCCATCGTGCGGACCACCGACGGCGGCCGGGCCCGGG
>NZ_JBFTZS010000332.1:0-5270 GCF_056406675.1 Caulobacter sp. P1_B12_2
GCCTCGGGCGGGAACAGCACCTCGTACTCGCCGCTGGGATCCGACAGCGAGACGAAGGCGAAGCGCTCGCCGCTCTGCGAGGCGCGCTCCTGGCGGCGTCGGACCACGCCGCACATCCGGAAGGCTTCCATGCCGGCCTCGGCGCGCGGGATCACCTCGGTCAGCATGTGGGTGCGGCGGCGGCGCAGCACGCCGACCAGGTCGTCCAGCGGGTGGCCGGTCAGGTAGAAGCCGACGGCGGCCAGCTCCTCGTCCAGCAGGTCGACCTGGCTCCAGGGCTCCGTCTTCTTCAGGCGCGGCCGGCCGGCGGCCGGGTCGCCGCCGAACAGGGCGTGCTGGCCGCCCTGGCGATCGGCCGCGATGCTCTGGCCGTGGGCGATCAGCACGTCGGCCGAGGCGAAGATCTGAGCGCGGTTCTTGGACAGCGAGTCGAAGGCCCCGGCCCGCGCCAAGTTCTCGATCGCCCGCTTGTTGACCAGCTTGGGATCGACCCGCTCGACGAAGTCGAAGATGTCGCGGAACGGCCCGCCCTCCTCGCGGATGGCGACCAGGTGCTTCATGGCCTCCAGGCCGACGTTGCGCACGGCGCCTAGCGCGTACAGCACCTCGCCGTTCTCGACCTCGAAGTCGGCGCCCGAGCGGTTGACGTCCGGCGGCCGCACGGTGATGTCGAAGCGCCGGGCGTCCTGGTGGAAGACCGCCAGCTTGTCGGTGTTCGACAAGTCCAGGCTCATGGACGCGGCCAGGAACTCGACCGGCGTATTGGCCTTCAACCAGGCGGTCTGATAGGCGATCAGGGCGTAGGCGGCGGCGTGCGACTTGTTGAAGCCGTAGCCGGCGAACTTGGCCACCAGTTCGAAGATCGAGCCGGACTGCTCCTCCGGGACGCTCTTTTCCTTGGCCCCGGCGACGAAACGGATCTTCTGGAGATCCATTTCCTCCTTCTTCTTCTTGCCCATGGCCCGGCGCAGAWGGTCGGCTTCGCCCAGGCTATAGCCGGCCAGAATCTGGGCGATCTGCATCACCTGTTCCTGGTAGACGATGACGCCGTAGGTCTCCTTCAGCACCACCTCCAGCGAGGGGTGCAGGTTATCGACGGGCTTTCGGCCGAACTTGCAGTCCACGAAGGTGTCGATGTTGTCCATCGGACCCGGGCGGTACAGCGAGATCAGCGCGGTGATCTCCTCGATCGACCCGCAGCGCATCTTGCGCAGGGTGTCGCGCATGCCCTGGCTTTCCAGCTGGAACACGCCGACCGTCTGGCCGGAGGCGAGCAGTTCGTAGGTCTTGGTGTCGTCGAAGGGCAGCTTGCCCAGGTCGATGACCTCGCCGCGCTTGGCCAGGTGCTTCACCGCCCGGTCCAGCACGGTCAGGGTCTTCAGGCCCAGGAAGTCGAACTTCACCAGGCCGGCGCTCTCGACCCACTTCATGTTGAACTGGGTGGCCGGCAGGTCCGAGCGCGGATCCTTGTAGAGCGGGGTCAGTTGGGTCAGGGGCCGGTCGCCGATGACCACGCCGGCGGCGTGGGTCGAGGCGTTGCGGAACAGGCCTTCCAGCTGCAGCGCCACGTCCAGGCAGGCCTTGACGTTGCCGTCCTCGTCGCGAGCCTGCTTGAGGCGCGGCTCGATGTCGATGGCCTGGGCCAGGGTCACCGGCGCGGCCGGGTTGTTGGGCACCATCTTGCAGAGGCGGTCGACCAGGCCTAGCGGCAGTTGCATCACACGCCCGACGTCGCGCAGCACGGCGCGGGCCTGCAGGGAGCCGAAGGTGATGATCTGGGCCACGCGGTCGCGGCCGTACTTTTCCTGCACGTAGACGATCACCTCTTCCCGCCGCTCCTGGCAGAAGTCGATGTCGAAGTCGGGCATGGAGACCCGTTCCGGGTTCAGGAACCGCTCGAACAGCAGGCCGAAGCGCAGCGGGTCCAGGTCGGTGATGGTCAGCACCCAGGCGACCAGCGACCCGGCGCCCGAACCCCGTCCGGGGCCCACGGGGATGCCGTGTTCCTTGGCCCACTTGATGAAGTCCGACACGATCAGGAAGTAGCCGGGGAAGCCCATCTTGATGATGATGGACAGCTCGAAGTCGAGCCGTTCCCAGTAGATCTTCTCGTCGACGGCCAGCTCGAGGCCATCGAGGCGCATTCGCAGGCCTTCGCGAGCCTGGTGGGTCAGTTCCTCGGGCTCGCTGCGGCCGTCGCSGGTGGGGAAGCTGGGCAGGATCGGGTCGCGCTTCTGCACCATGAAGGCGCAGCGGCGGGCGATGTCGAGGGTGTTGTCGCAGGCTTCCGGCAGGTCGGCGAACAGCTTGCGCATGTCCTCGGCCGGCTTGAACCAGTGCTCGGGCGTGACCCGCCGGCGCTCGTCCTGGCCCACGAAGGCGCCGTCGGAGATGCACAGCAGGGCGTCGTGGGCGTCGTACAGGGACGGCTTGGCGTAATAGACGTCGTTGGTGGCGACCAGCGGCGCGTCGTGCTCATAGGCCCAGTGGACCAGCCCGGGCTCGGCGGCGGCCTGGCGCGGCAGGCCATGGCGTTGCAGCTCGACATAGAAGCGATCGCCGAACACCCGCTGCATCTCCGCCAGGGCGGCCTCGCCCTCGGCGGTCTTGCCGGCGGCTAGAAGGGCGTCGACCGGCCCGTCTGTGCCGCCCGACAGCAGGATCAGCCCCTCGGCGTGCTCGACCACCTTGGCCCAGGGCACCACCGGCTCGGCCATTTCGCCGCTCTCCAGATAGGCCATCGACGACAGTTCGGAGAGGTTCAAATAGCCCCGCTCGCTCTGAGCCAGCAGGGTGATGGTCGGCGTGCGGGCCCAGCGCTCGGTCGGCCCGGCCCCTACCCCGGACACCGCCAGGGCGCAGCCGATGATCGGCTGGACCCCGTAGTCCTTGGAATAGACGGAATATTCGAGCGCCCCGAACAGGTTGTTGCGGTCGACCAGCCCCGCGGCCGGCATGCCCGCCGCCGCGGCCAGGCCGGGGATCTTGTCGGCCTTGATGGCGCCCTCGAGCAGCGAATAGGCCGAGCGCACGCGAAGGTGGACGAACCCCTGCCCTTCATTGCCCGACATCATCGCACCTCGTTACACGACTCAGGCCACCAGATGGGCGACCGAGCACATCATCCAGACGAAGCTGGCGACAGATACAAGCGCCAAAGACTCACGTGCGATACGGACCATGGGGACCTCCTGCGGTCGTTGCTTGTTTGTTCTATATTCCACTTTTGTTCTCCTCCGCAAGAGACCCTCGTTCGATTGCGAGCTTTTTTGTCGCGGACGGCGCGATCATCCGTCGCGGCGGCGATTCCGGGTGGATTCAGCGAGGCGGATCGGCGCAGATCACGGCATGCGCCTGATCATCGACACCGACACCGCCGGGGACGACGTGTTCTCCCTGATGCTCGCCCTGCGCCGCCCCGGCGTCAGCGTCGAGGCCATCACCGTCGCCCACGGCAATGTCGGCTTCGAGCAGCACGCCGAGAACGCCCTGGCGACGCTGGAGGCCTGCGAGCGCGGCGGCGAGGTTCCGGTCTATCTGGGCGCCCAGCGGCCGTTCACCCGCGCGCCCCTGGATGCGGCCTATGTGTTTGGGGCCGATGGCATGAGCGACAGCGGCTTCCCCAAGGCCGCCCAACGCCCCTCCCCCGGCCATGCCGCCGATGAGATCGTGCGGCGCGTGATGGAATCGCCCGGCGAGATCACCGTGATCGCCCAGGCCGCACTGACCAACATCGCCCTGGCCTATCTTCGCGAGCCGCGCATCGCCCAGGCGGTCAAGCATCTGTGGATCATGGGCGGCACCGACAACGGGGTCGGCAACGTCACCCCAGCGGCCGAGTACAATCTCTATGTCGATCCCGAAGCCGCCAAGATCGTTGTCAACGCCGGCTTCTCGATGAGCATCGTCACCTGGACGGAGACCCTGCGCGACGGCCTGCTGACCGTGGAGCAGCTGGCGGCCCTGGACGCCCTGGGCACGCCGCGCTCGGCGTTCTTCACGAAGGTCAACCGCACCTCCCTGGCCTTCGCCCAGGCGACCCAGGGCCTGGACGGCAGCCTGCACCCCGACGCCCTGACCTGCGCCGTGGCGCTGGACGAGYGGCTGATCCTGGAGTCGGAGATGGCGGTCGTAGATGTCGAGACGATGGGCGAGCTGACGCGAGGCTATCTGAGCGTCTCCCACGCCATCCTACCGGATATCGAGGTGGCCGATCCGGCGCTGAAGCGACGGGCGCCGAACGCGCGGGTGATCAAGAAGATCGATCCAGCCGGGTTCTATGCGGCGCTGCGAAGCGCCCTCGCCTAACATCCAGGCGTTTAACGCAATTTCAGGATGCGGCGGGTTAGCGTTCCCCATTGGGGGAGAGAACCTTGCCAAGGTTCGTCGCGATCATGACCGCGATCACCGGCCTTGCGGCCGCGGGCCATGCTCGCGCCGAGGCCGACCTGTTCTCGCGCGACACCCTCTCCGGCCTGATCGACCTGCGACTGGGCGCCGCCGACGGCGAAACCGCCTGGATCGACGGCGGCCTGGGCAAGGCGCGGTTCGGCGACAGCGGCGAGGCCGCGCTCGGCGAGGCGTCCATCGTCTGGAACCCGCGCTTCTCGTCCCGGCTGGGCGCGGTGATCATCGCCCAGAGCCAGCAGGGCCAGGACCGCGTGGTCGATGTCGGCGAGGCCTATCTGACCTATCGCGGCGACATGACCGGCGGCGTGAGGCTGACCGCCCGCGCCGGACTGATGTACCCGCCGATCTCGCTGGAGCACGACGGACTGGAATGGTCCGTGCCCGACACCATCACCCCATCGGCGATCAATAGCTGGGTCGCCGAGGAGACCAAGGTCGTCGGCCTTGAGGCCACGGCGCGCGGCTCGATCGCCGGCCACAAGCTGAGCGCGACGCTCGGCGTCTTCACCCATGGCGACACGGCCGGCACCCTGCTGACCTTTCGCGGCTGGGCGCTGCACGACCTGAAGTCCAGCGCCACAGGCGACTTCCCTTTGCCGCCGCTCAGCCCGTTCATGGCCAAGCGGCAGGCGCCGTACACCACGCCGGTGCGCGAACTGGACGGCCGCGCGGGCGTCTATGCGCGCGTCGAGTGGCGGCCGAGCTCGCGCCTGGCGCTCGACCTGTTCGCCTATGACAACGACGGCGACCGCACCAGCGTCGATGCGCGTGAATGGTCCTGGGAGACCCGGTTCTTCAACCTGGGCGTCCGCTGGGACCTCGACGACGCCACCCACCTGCGCGTCCAGGCGATGCAGGGC
>NZ_JBFTZS010000333.1:0-5269 GCF_056406675.1 Caulobacter sp. P1_B12_2
GTTCGGCCCTGAACACGGTCCAGACGCCGATGACGCCTTTGACCGCGATCTCCAGCTTCGCCCAATCGGCCACCCCGACCTCGATCAACCACCAGAACGGCGAACTGGCCACGACCGTGTCGTTCAACCTGGCCGACGGGGTCTCGCTCAGCGACGCCCAGGCGGCCATCAAGCAGGCCGAAGCCGACATCGCCATGCCGACTAATGTCCGCGGCAGCTTCCAGGGCAGCGCCCGCAGCGCCGACGATCAGAACAAGCAGCAGCCGTTCCTGGTCGCCGCCGCCATCGTGGCGATCTACATCGTGCTGGGCATTCTCTACGAGAGCTACGTCCACCCGCTGACCGTGCTGTCGACCCTGCCGGCGGCCGGGGTCGGCGCGATGCTGGCCCTGCTGATCTTCAAGATGGAGTTCTCGGTGATCGCCCTGATCGGGGTGTTCCTGCTGCTGGGCATCGTCAAGAAGAACGCCATCCTGATCATCGACTTCGCCCTGGAGGCCCAACGTTCGCGCGGGCTGACGGCGATCGAGGCTGTGCGCGAGGCCAGCCTGCTGCGCTTCCGTCCGATCCTGATGACCACCCTGGCCGCCGCCCTGGGCGCCTTGCCCCTGGCCATCGGGTTCGGGGAGGGGGCCGAGCTGCGCCGCCCGCTGGGCATCACCATCATCGGCGGTCTGATCGCCAGCCAACTGCTGACCCTGATCACCACCCCGGTGGTCTACGTCTATCTCGACCGCCTGCGGGGCAAGACGCGCGACGAGCGCTACCTGGCCCACATGCCCTCCGCCCCGGAGCCCGTCTGATGCCCGCCCTCAAGCCCTTTGCTTTCAAGCACCTTGCCGTCGCCGGCTCCGCCCTCGCTCTGCTGTCGGCCTGCACGGTCGGCCCGGCCTATGAGAAGCCGGGCCTGCCGACCGCCACGCCCTTGCCCGCGACCTTCAAGGCCCTGGACGGCTGGAAGGTCGCCACGCCGGGCGACCTGCTGGATCGCGGCGACTGGTGGACCTTGCTGGGCGATCCGCAGCTGGACGCCCTGATCGCCCGGGTCAACGTCTCCAACCAGACCATCGCCGCCGCCGAGGCCAATTATCGCCAGGCCCGGGCCCTGGTGCGCGAGCAGCGCGCCGGCCTGTTCCCGACCATCGACCTGTCGGGCTCGGCGACCCGGGCGGGCGGCTCGGCCTCGGTCAACTCGACCGGGGGCTCGGGCAGCGCGGGACGCTACCAGGCCAGCATCGGCGCCAGTTGGGAGCCCGACCTCTGGGGGCGCATTCGCAACGGCGTCACCGGCGCCAAGGCCGGCGAACAGGCCAGCGCCGCCGACCTGACCGGCGCCCGCCTGTCGATGCAGGGCGAACTGGCCGTGAACTATCTGGGCCTGCGCCAGACCGACGCCGAGCTGGCCCTGGTCGGCAAGACCGTCGAGGGCTACCAGCGCAGCCTGCAGATCACCCAAAACCGCTACGCCGCCGCCATCGCGCCGAAGTCCGACGTGTTGCAAGCCACGACCCAGCTGGCCGGCGCCCAGGCCGAACTGGAAAGCCTGCGCCAGAACCGAGCGGCCTACGAAAACGCCATCGCCACCCTGGTGGGCGAGCCGGCCAGCGCCTTCCGCCTGACCGCCGACCCGGCCTGGACCGCCCGCGTGCCCGAGATTCCGGCCGGCGTGCCCTCGACCCTGCTGGAGCGTCGTCCGGACATCGCCGCCGCCGAGCGCCGGGTGGCCGCCGCCAACGCCGACATCGGCGTGGCCCGCGCCGCCTTCTTCCCGACCTTCGGCCTCAGCGCGGCGGGCAGCACCAGCGCGTCGAGCCTGGGCAACCTGTTCTCGGCCTCGGCCAACACCTGGTCGCTGGGCCTCAGCGCCGCTCAGACCCTGTTCGACGCCGGGGTCCGCAAGGCGCGGGTGGAGCAGGCGAGGGCGTCCTACGACGCCTCGGTCGCCGACTATCGCCAGATCGCCTTGGCCGCTTTCGAGGACGTGGAAAACCAGTTGACCGCCGCCCAGGTGCTGGAGCGCCGCTACGCCCTGCTGAAGACCAGCTCGGACGCCGCCGACCAGACCGAGCAGATGATGCTGAACCAGTACAAGGCCGGGCAGGTGGCCTATACGGACGTCGTCACGGCCCAGGCCTCGGCCCTGTCGGCGCGACGAGCCTTGCTGACCGCCGCCGTGGCCCGCCAGACCACGGCCGTGGCCCTGATCCAGGCCCTGGGCGGCGGCTGGGCGCCCCAGGCCTAGCCAGGTTTACGATCGGCCTTACCAGAGCGCTGAACGCCGTTCGAATCTGTCGATCAGCACGCCCAATTGTGGCGATCTGCCACACGATTGTATCCGCGACCGCGGCTAGAATGCCTTCCGTGGGCGGCGATCGTCGCCCTGCGCCCGCCGCCTGCCGGACCAAGAATCTCAATTACAACAAGGCCGTGACTGGCCTGGTCTTGCCTCCCTGGGTTTTGGCCTGACCAGAAAGATCTGCCACTTTGAAAAGTGGCATTACCAATCATTGACACATTTCCCGATTGGTCGGATAACTCGGCACATTAAGGGCGCCCAATCAGATGCGCCTGGGGGAGGACCTATGAATCTCGTTCGCAACACTCTCGTCCTGCGCACCGCGCTGCTGGCCTCGTGCGCCGCGGTCGCGATCGGATCGGCCGCTCACGCCCAGACGGCGCCGGCCCAGGGCCAACAGGCGCCAGCCGACGAAAGCGTCGTCGACACTGTCGTGGTAACCGGTTTCCGCGCCGCCTACGCCAACGCCATCGCCACCAAGCGCGACACCCTGCAGATCTCGGATGGCATCTCCTCGGACGGCCTGGGCCGATTCCCGGACCTGAACGTCGGCGAAGCGATCCAGCGCGTTCCCGGCATCCAGATCAACCGCGAAGCCGACAGCCGCAACGCCACCATCAGCCTGCGCGGCCTGCCCGGCACCTTCGCCCGCACCACCCTGAACGGCGGCGCCTTCGCCGATCCGATCCTCAACGGCTCGACCCCGCTGGGCGCGTTCAACTCGGACATCTTCACGTCGATCAACGTGATCAAGTCGCCGATGGCGTCGGACCTGGCCGGCGGCCTGTCGGGCAACATCGACCTGCGCATCGCGCCGCCCTGCAGCGCAAGGACGGCGGCTTCGCCAAGGTCTCGTACGAGTACAACGACCTCGGCAACCTGGGCAGCCCGCTGGCCTCGATGGGCTACAACGCCCACCTGAGCGACGACTTCGCCGTGTTCGGTGTCGTGGCCTGGAAGGACGAGAAGTTCCGCCGCGACTCGATCACGGTCAATTCCTGGGCCAACAAGCTGGGCTCGATCCAAGTGGGCAACCAGAAGGTCCCCGGCCAGAACCCGGTCTATGACGCCCTGGTCGCCGCCAATCCGGGCGGGGTCTACTATCCCAGCCAAACGCGCCAACTGGTCAAGTTCAACCGCGGCACCACGATCTCCGGCGCGACCGGCTTCGAGTGGCGGATCAACGAGAACTGGAAGCTGGGCGCGAACGCCTTCCTGACCAAGCGCAAGCTGGATGAGGCCACCAACAACCTGCTCTATATCGACGCGGGTGGCGGACAGGGCACCAACACCGCCCTGACGGCGACCTCGGCGGTCGCTCACATCACCGACATCGGCACGCCCTACATCGTCAACACGCCGAACGGCCCGCGCGCCTACGTCAACAGCTTCTCGGCCGAGAACATCAACACGTTCGACTCGGTCCGTTCCGAGCCGGCCGAGAACTCGACCTGGGCCATCAACCCGACCCTGGAGTTCACCAACGACGACTGGCGGGTGACCACCAACCTGACGGTCTCCCGCGCCAAGGCCCAGGCGAACCAGATCGAACTGGACATCATCCAGAACCCGTACCGCAACCTCGGCGCGGGCGGCCTGAACGGCATCACCACCTCGGWCAACCTGCACGGTTCGGACCTGGCGGACTACACGGCCATCCTGAACACGCCGCTGGCCACCCACCTGCTCGCGGGCGGCTTCGGCATCCCGTCCGCCGCCAACCAGGCCACCCAGGCCGGCGCACAGATGCCGGGCGCGGCGGCGGGCACCGCCGGCCACAAGTTCGGCGTCACCGGCACCAACGGCAAGTCCAACAACGACCTGGATTCGTTCCAGGTGGACGCCGAGCGCTCGTTCGCGGAAAACCCGTTCCTGACCAGCTTCCAGTTCGGCGTCCGGGCCGAGCACCTGAAGTATGTCTCGAGCGGCTCGCGCAACACCTCGCTGGGCGCCCAGACCCAGAACATCACGCCCGACATGGCGGCCCAGCTGTCCTACGCCAAGGACTTCTTCGGCGGCCAGGCCGGTGGCCCGACGTCCAACTGGATGGGCCTGGACRTCAACCGCATCCTGGCGGCTATCACCCCGGTCAACACCCAGCCCCGTTCGACGACCAACCCGAACGGCCTGCCCGCCCAGTTCGCCTTCGATCCCGCCACCGGCGTGTTCCTGACGCCCTACGGCTTCGTGAACAACTACTGGGACGGCAACTACTGGAACAACAACTTCACCAACGAGAACGAGATCTACTCCGCCTATCTGATGGCGAAGTTCAAGACCGAGCTGCTGGGCGTTCCCGTGCGCGGTTCGGCCGGCGCTCGCTACGAGTACACCCAGAACGACATCACGGCGCTGAACTGCAAGAACTGCTCGGCCGCCCAGTCGGTGGCGCCGCTGCCGGTCAATCACTCGCTGAGCACGCGGGACTACAGCCGCAACTACGACTACTGGCTACCGTCGATCGTCCTGGCGGCCGACCTGCGGGATGACCTGATCCTGCGCTTCGCGGCCTATTCGACCTATGTCCGCCCGCAACCGCGCGACACGGTGCCGACCAGCTTCGTCCAGGTGCCGACCGACCTGACCCCGCCCGTCGACCCGGTCTATACGGTCACGGTCGGCGCGACGAACCTGAAGCCCTACACCTCGGACTCGTTCGACGCGTCGCTGGAATGGTATAACCGTCCCGGCGGTCTGATCTCGCTGGCCGTCTATCGCAAGAACATCGACGGCTATATCGGCCCGATCACCGACCCGGCCATCCTGTGCCCGGCGAACGGCCAGATCCCCGGCCTCGACGTCAACCTGGGCACGCTGACCATCGACAACTCGAGCGGCACGCCCAAGTGCATGAGCTCCAACCAGTTCATCGGCGCCGGCGGCGGGCAGAAGTTCGCCCAGGTCAACATCAGCGGCCAGACCAACCAGAACGCCATGAAGGTCACCGGCGTCGAGCTCAACATACAGCAGAAC
>NZ_JBFTZS010000334.1:0-5250 GCF_056406675.1 Caulobacter sp. P1_B12_2
ACCATCTTGTCATAGAGCCATCCGATCACGGCGCCGACCACGACCGGCGCGGTCACGGTGCTGGGCAGGTAGATGGCCAGTCCCACGCCCAGGGGCGGCAGGCTGAAGCGGCCGTTGCTGGACTTGCGCAGGATGATGTCGACGATGACCAGGCCCAGGCCGATCRTGGCGCCGTAGCCCAGCAGGCTCCAGTTCAGGTCGCCGCCGATCACGCCCTTGGCCAGGGTCGAGATCAGGGTCGCCTGCGGGGCGTCCAGCGGCTTGGCGCCGGCGACGGTCGACAGGTTGGCCGCGCCCGAGAAGCCGTTCGACTGGTTCAGCAGCTCGAGCACGAAGGGGATGACGATGGCGCCGGCGATGACGCCGATGATCAGGGCCACCTGCTGCTTCCACGGCGTGGCGTCGACCAGCTGGCCGGTCTTCAGGTCCTGCAGGTTGTCGTTGGCCACGACGGCCACGGCCAGAACCATGGTGGTGACATAGAGGGCGTAGGCCACCAGGGCCTTGGCGATGTCGGGGCCGATCACGCCGCGGCCGACGACGCCGACCATCAGCGAAGCGCCCAGCACGGTCAGGATGGCGATGCCCGAGACGGGGCTGTTGGACGAGCCGATCAGGCCGGCCATGTAGCCGCAGACGGCGGCGGCCAGCAGGCCGGCGAGCACGACATAGCCGATGCCGATGGCCACCAGCGGCGCGGCCAGGCTGGTGATCGGACCGCCGGTCAGGAAGTTGGCCAGGAACCAGCCGGCCGGAGCCAGCAGCAGCAGCGACACCAGGCCGACGATGCCGATCGGAATGTCCTGCTCGGTGCGCGGGATCACCGCGCCGCCCACCTTGCGGGCCTTGTTGGCCTCGAAGGCCGACATCAGGCCGGCCCAGATCGGCAGGGCCAGCTTGCCCAGGGTCCAGATGGCGGCGGCGCCGATGACGCCCGCGCCCATGAACCGCACCTCGGTCTTCCAGACGGTCAGGGCGTGCTTGGCCACATCGACGCCCGGCATCGGGTGCAGACTGGTCATCACCGGGACGAGAACGCCCCAGGCGATGGCCAGGCCGGCGAACATGGCGACGCCGACGGTGATGCCCATCAGGTGGCCCGCGCCCATCAGGGCCAGCGAGCTGGAGGCGCCCAGGCCGGTCGCGCCGGCCCCGGCCTTGAAGTAGCCCGCCACCTCGGCGGCGAAGATCTTGGCGGCGGCCAGGGCGGCGAACACGGCCGAGGCCACGGTGCCCAGCACCACGGCGACCAGGCCGAACACGCCCTCGGCTGCGCCGGCCCGCGAGCCGGTGCCGACCTTCAGCACCTCGGCGGCGGCGACGCCTTCCGGGTAGGGCAGGTCGGAATTGGTCACCAAGGCCCGGCGCAGGGGGATGGTGTACATGACGCCCAGGATCCCGCCGACCAGGCAGGCGCCGAAGGTGGTCAGGAACGGCACGTGGCTCCACCAGCCGATCATCAGCAGGCCCGGCAGCACGAAGATCACCGACGACAGCGTTCCCGCCGCCGAAGCGATGGTCTGGACGATGTTGTTTTCCTGGATCGTCGCGGTCTTGAAGGCCCGCAGCAGGGCCATCGAGATGACCGCCGCCGGGATCGAGGTGGCGAAGGTCAGGCCCACCTTCAGGCCCAGATAGACCTGGGCGGCGGTGAAGACGAGGGTGATGAGGATGCCGAGAAGCACCCCTCGGATGGTGAACTCCGAACGGGGAGTCGCGGCGGCGTCGGACGACATGAAGGGTCCCAAAACAGTTAAGGCGGTCGGACCTTGCACGTCCGACCGCCCCAAACTCAAGCCTAGTTCCGCATTTTCCCGTTTCGCGGGTTGGCGTTACCCTTCAAATCGCCTTTCAGGGCAAGGTTCAGAGCACGCCCAGCATTTCCGCGACCAGCGGGTGCCGGACGATGTCGCGGTCGGCCAGACGGACCACCGCGATGTTCTCCAGCGCCTCGAACTTCTCGGCCACGTCGCCCAGGCCCGAGATGCCCGGCAGCAGGTCGGACTGGTTCGGGTCGCCCGTGACCACCATGGTCGAGTTCCAGCCCAGGCGGGTCAGCAGCATCTTCAGCTGCATGTAGGTGCAGTTCTGGGCCTCGTCGATCACCACGAAGGCGTTGTTCAGGGTGCGGCCGCGCATGAAGCCGACCGGCGCGATCTCGATCGCCCCCTCGGCCATCAAGGACCGCATCCGCTTGACCGACAGGCGGTCGCTCATGGCGTCGTAGAGCGGCCGCAGATAGGGGGCCAGCTTCTCCTCCATGTCGCCCGGCAGGTAGCCCAGCGACTCGCCGGCCTCGACGGCGGGGCGCGACAGCACGATGCGGCCGACCTTGCCGGCCTCCAGCGCCTCGACGGCCTTGGCGATGGCGATGTAGGTCTTGCCGGTGCCGGCCGGGCCGAGGGCCATGATCAGGTTCTTGTCGTCGATCGCCTCCATCAGGCTGGCCTGGCCTGGCGATTTGGGTTTGATCGTTTTGAGGTAACTCTGGTCCCTGTCTTCATGCCCCGGCGTGCCTAGCGGCGACCAAGCTTGGCGATGCTCCACCGGCAGGCGGCGCACCTTGGCGTCGTCGTCGTAACGGCCAGCGTCGTTCGCGCCTTCGCGCACCATCCGCTTGAGAGCTCGCTTGGTCATGTAAGCCTCCATTCAGGCATGAAAAAAGGACGCGGCCGAATGGCGACGTCCTTGGAGCAGGTGGAGAGGAGAAAAACGGAAACGCGAGCGCGGCCGGGCGGTTCGGAGCTTGCCCCCGAAGGCGGTAATGAACGCCCAAACCCCAAAACCGACACCCAAGGTCTCCGTTTACCGGGAGGCCGCGATCGGCGATCGAACGCGGCTCGGATACGAGAAGAATGTCTCCCGATATGGGAGTGTTCCCCCTCGAATCGCACAAACACAATGGGGCGAGCATGGTTTATGAGCCGTTAAGGCCTTGCCTGATTTTAGAACACGAGGTGTACGGATGACTGTCTATTCCTTGGGCGCCCTAGGTCCCACGCTTCCCCCGGAGGGCGAATATTGGATCGCGCCCAGTGCCCAGGTGATGGGAAACGTCATCCTGCGGAAGAATTCGAGCGTCTGGTGGGGGGCAATAGTTCGCGGCGACAACGATCCGATCGACATCGGCGAGAACAGCAACGTTCAGGACGGCTCAGTACTGCACACCGACGTCGGCAGCCCGCTGACCATCGGGGCCAATGTGACGATCGGCCACATGGTGATGCTGCACGGCTGCACGATCGGCGACGGCTCGCTGATCGGCATCGGCTCGATCATCCTCAACGGCGCCAGAATCGGGAAGAACTGCCTGATCGGCGCCGGGGCCCTGATCACCGAGGGCAAGGAGATCCCCGACAATTCGATGGTCATGGGCGCGCCCGGCAAGGTGGTCCGCGAGATCGGGCAGCAGCACGCCATCGTGCTCCAGGCCTCGGCCCTGCACTATGTCGAGAACTGGAAGCGATACCGAACCGAGTTGAACCGGATCGACTGAGAGCGTGACAGCCGAAAGTGGATGCCGGTTTCGGCGCCCGTCACGCTCTGAATGTTTAGGCGTCGCCTGCCCGACTTAATACAAAACCGACGGTTTGCGCGCATCCTCGGGCCATGGCGTGGGGAAAGCGGATGGCGGCGAGCCCGAGACGAGGTTGGAACCCGGCGCACCGGCGCCTGGCGGTCCTGACGCTCGCCTACGCCGCCTGCATGGCCTACAGCCTGCTCCTGGCCGGAGCCGCCCAGCGCATCCCGACGATCTGGACCGCCAACGCCGTGCTGATCGCCGGCCTGCTGCTGCTCAACCGCCGCCACGGCCTGGCCCTTCTGGGCCTGACCGCCGTGCTGCACGTGGTGCTGGAGCTGTCGGTCGGCGACTCGCCGCGGTTYGTTCTGACCATCACCGTGCTCGACGCCCTGCAGACCGCCGTGACGGCGGCCCTGCTGCGGCTGACGCGCCTGCCGATCCGCGTGCGGTCGATGAGCGGCTTCCTGGCCCTGACGGGCGTGGCGACCAGCCTGACCGCCGTCACCTCGATCATCGTCAACGGCCTGCTGTCGATGAGCTTCGGCGGCCCGTTCTGGCGGGCCTGGAGCGAGTGGACGACCTCCAACGTGCTGGGCGTGGCCATCGCCCTGCCCACCCTGCTGATCCTGTTCGACCGCCGCCATCGCGACAGCTTCCGCGTCAGCGCGCTGGAATCGGTGCTGGTCTTTGCGCTGGTGCTGGCCACCGCCGTGACCGTGTTCACCGCCGACGTCTCCCTGCAGGTTCTGCTGTTCGCCCCCGCCCTGCTGGCGGTGTTTCGCGGCGGACCGCGCGCGGCGGCGGTGCTGGTCACCGGTTCGCTGGCCGCGACCATCCCAGCCATCCTCCACAAGACCGGACTGGACCCCGTGGCCGCCGTGCCGCCGCTGCGCCACGCCCAGATCTTCCACCTGGTGCTCTACGCCGTCTGCCTGGCCGCCGCCCTGGCCCTGAGCCGGCAGACGCGGCTGCAGGCCCTGCTGGTCCGCCGCCAAGCCGCGGCCCGCGCCGCCCAGGCCAAGGCCCAGGCCGCCAACCAGGCCAAGTCCGACTTCCTGGCCACGATCAGCCACGAGATCCGGACCCCGCTCAACAGCATCCTCGGCTTCGCCGCCCTGGTCCGCGACGACCCGACCCTGTCGCCCGAAAGCCGCCGCCGCCTCGACCTGGTCGGCCGCGCCGGTCGCTCCCTGGCCGAGATCGTGGGCGACCTGCTCGACTTCGCCAAGGTCGAGGCCGGCCGCCTGGACCTGGCCCTGACCCCCGTCTCGCCCGCCGACCTGCTGCGCGACGCCGTCGCCATCGTCGCCCCGGTCGCCGAGGCCAAGGGCCTGGCCCTGTCGGCGCGGATCGAGACGACCGGCGACGGCGACGAGGCCGTTCTCCTGGCCCTCGACGAGACCCGCCTGCGCCAGGTGCTGCTGAACCTGCTGGCCAACGCGCTGAAGTTCACCGCCCAGGGCCGGGTGGACGCGCGGCTGATCCTAGGCCCGGGCCCGGGCGACCTGCGGTTCGARGTCGCCGACACCGGCATAGGCATCGCCCCGGACGTCCAGGCCCTTCTCTTCCGTCGCTTCACCCAGGCCGACAGCTCGATCAGCCGCAGCTATGGCGGGGCCGGGCTGGGCCTGGCGATCAGCAAGGCCCTGGTCACCCAGATGGCCGGCGAGATCGGCGTCGTCAGCACGCTCGGYGAGGGCTCGCGGTTCTGGGTCGCGGTGTCGGCC
>NZ_JBFTZS010000335.1:0-5244 GCF_056406675.1 Caulobacter sp. P1_B12_2
GTCCGGGATCAGGCGCGTTGGCCTGACCCGCCCGTCGCGGGCTCCAAGGCGCGGCTCCAACAGGGCCTAGCGTTGAGGGCTGGCGGATAACGATGGCGCGGAGCGCAAGGCTTCGTCGAAACGGTATTTGCTTTTCAAACTCCGGACGTCGTCCGGCGCTCCGCGACCCTTTCCACACCTTCAGCGGTGATCCGCGTGAAGCGGCGAAGCCGTGTGTTTCAAAGCCTCCCCCTGTGGGGGAGGCATCAAGGACGTCCACCGGGACTTCGCCGCCGATCCGTGCTAATCGCGCGCCAACGAAATTCATGAGAGTTCCATGGCCCTTAAAGTCGCCATCGTCGGCCTGCCCAATGTCGGCAAGTCCACCCTGTTCAACGCCCTGACCCAGACGGCGTCGGCCCAGGCCGCCAATTATCCGTTCTGCACGATCGAGCCCAACACCGGCGAAGTGGCCGTGCCCGAGCCGCGCCTGGACGCCCTGGCCAAGATCGCCGGCTCCAAGGAGATCATCCCGGCCCGGATCACCTTCGTCGACATCGCCGGCCTGGTGCGCGGCGCGTCGAAGGGCGAAGGCCTGGGCAACCAGTTCCTGGCCAATATCCGCGACTGCGACGCCGTGGCCTTCGTGGCCCGCTGCTTCGAGGACGGCGACATCGTCCACGTGGAAGGCCGCATCGACCCGATCAGCGATCTCGAGATCATCGAGATGGAGCTGATGCTGGCCGACCTGGAGAGCCTGGAAAAGCGCGTCCCCGCCCTGGAGAAGCGCGCCAAGGTCGGCGCCGACAAGGAAAGCGCCAACACCCTGCGCCTGGCCACGATCGCCCTGAACCTGCTGCGCGAAGGCCGTCCGGCCCGCGCCGCCAAGATCGACGCCGATGACGAAAAAGCCTGGCACATGCTGCAGCTGCTGACCGCGCTGCCGGCCCTCTATGTGTGCAACGTCGACGAAGGCTCGGCGGACAAGGGCAACAGCTACAGCGACCTGGTCGCCGAACGCGCCGCCAAGGACAACGCCAAGTCGGTGGTCATCTCGGCCCAGATCGAGAGCGAGATCGCCCTGCTCGACGCCGAGGAACGCGCCGAGTTCCTCGAGACCCTGGGCCTGGAAGAACCGGGCCTGAACCGCCTGATCCGCGAGGCCTACAGCCTGCTGGACCTGCAGACCTATTTCACGGTCGGCCCCAAGGAAGCCCGCGCCTGGACCATCCATGTCGGCGACACCGGCCCGCAGGCGGCCGGCGTGATCCACACCGACTTCGAGAAGGGCTACATCCGCGCCGAGACCATCGCCTATGACGACTTCATCGCCCTGGGCGGCGAGAACGGCGCCAAGGAGGCCGGCAAGATGAAGGCCGAAGGCAAGGATTACGTCGTCAAGGACGGCGACGTGATGCACTTCCGGTTCAACGTCTAGAACCACAGGCGGCCGGGCTCACCCCCGGCCGTTTTCGTATCGACCTCCCGTAGGAGCGTTCCCATGGCCGACACTCTTAGACTGACCTCCGCCGTCGACGGCTTCGAGTTCACCGCCGCTCACGCCCAGCCCCAAGGCGAGCGCAAGGGCGGGATCGTGGTGGTGCAGGAGATCTTCGGTCTCGACCAGTACGTCCATGCCGACGTGACGCGCTGGTCGGCCCTGGGTTTCGAGGTGCTGGCCCCGTCGATCTTCGACCGCGCCGCGCCCGGCTACGTGGCCGAGCACGAGCCGGCGGCCTTCCCGATCGGCATCGGCTACGTCCAGTCGATCGGGCTGGAGAAGATGCTGGCGGACATTCAGGCCTGCATCGACGAGCTGGCCCCGCGCGGTCCCGTGTTCGCGGTCGGCTACTGCCTGGGCGGCTCGCTGGTCTGGCTGGCGGCCGGCAAGCTGAAGGGCCTGGCGGCGGGCTCGGCCTATTACGGGAGCATGATCGCCGCCAACGCCGAGCAGCCGCTGAACGCGCCGGTGATCGTCCATCTGGGCCGCAAGGACGGCCACATCGCGGCCGATGCGGTGAAGGCCAAGCTGGCCGACGCCCATCCCGAGGTTCCCGTCCACATCTACGAAAACAGCGGCCACGGCTTCAACAACGACGGCCGTCCGGACTCCGACCTCGACGACGCCAAGCTGGCCCGCGAACGGTCGCTGGCGCTGTTCCAGGCGCACGGCGCGGGCTAAGGCGAAGGTTGGGCTTGCGAAGACGTTCCGGGCCATACAACCTGCGGCGTAGTCGGAAACCTTGGGGGTTCGCATGTTGAAGATCGGTCGGCTGTTCGTTCTCGTCACCGCCCTGGCGGCGCTCTGTGCTCCAGCCTTCGCTCAGGTGCCACCGCCGCCGCCGCCTGTCTGGACGGGAACGCGGGGCTACACGCCGATGGAATACAACTCGGTCAATCGCCCGAACGCCCGGCTGGTGCCGCGCGAGTCCGGCAACCCGATGTTGGTCAAGGCGGCCGCCAAGGTCGCCGCCGACCTGCACGCGCCGTGCGAGGTGACCGACGCCGCGTCGCTCTCGGCCCGCCCCAGCAGCAAGCCGGAGTACGAGATCGTCTGCAAGGAGGCCCTGGGCTGGATCATCAGCCTGGGTCCGGACGGCAAGCCGGTGCTGAACGACTGCCTGGCGCTGGACACCGGGGCCCTGGCCGCCGGCAAGGCCTGGCCCAAGGGCATGGTCTGCTCGCTGCCGGGCAACGCCGCGCCGGTCGCAGGGCTCAAGCCGCTGGCCGCCAAGGTGTCGCCCGCCTGCACCGTGGCCGACGGGACCTTCCTGGGCGGCGGCGGCGATCCGCCGATCCTGCGCTACGAGATCGCCTGCAAGGACGGCAAGGGCTACATCGTCGACGCCCCGGCGCCGGGCTCGACCGCGGCCCAGTCCTCGCTGACCTGCGACGAGGCCAAGGCTGCCGGCGTGGCCTGCACCCTGGCCGACAAGAAGCGTGGCTGAAGCGGGCCGCATCACCCTGACGGCGGCCGACGGCTCGCCCGTCGCCGCCTACCACGCCCCGCCCGGTGAGGCGCGGCGCGGCGGGCTGGTGATCCTGCACGCCATCTGGGGGGTGACGCCGCACATCCGCGCCCTGTCCGACACCCTGGCCGAACAGGGCTACGAGGTGATCGCCCCCAGCCTGCTGGACGACGCCGACGCCCCCTTCCCGACCGCCGACCTCGACCCGCCGAACCTGGACGCCCGCATGGCCATGGGCCTGGCCGGCGGCTGGGGCGCGGCGGCCCTGCCGCGGGTGCAGGCGGCCATCGAGGCGCTGTCGGGCGGCGGCAAGGTCTTCGCCATGGGCTTCTGTTTCGGCGGCACCACGGCCTGGCTGGCCTCGGCCCGCTGCACCGGCCTGACGGCGGTCTCGTGCTTCTACGGCGGCGACATCGCCGCTTACGTCGCCGAGCAGCCCAAGGTTCCGACCATCCTGCACTTCGGCCGGACCGATCCGATGATCCCGCTGGCCGATGTCGAGGCGATCACCGCCGCCCACCCGGACCTGCCCGTCTGGCTCTACGACGCCGGCCACGCCTTCGTCGCGCCGAACGGCCACCACGCCGATAGCGCCAGCCTGGCCATGCTGCGCACCCTGCAGCTGTTCCAGCGGGCGGGCGGAAGCCGGGGCGAAGCCTAGTTGGGCGAAATCGAGCCCGCCGCCGGCCAGCTGCTGTCGCCGATCCGCTGGAGGGTCATCTCGAAGAACGCCATCGGCGGCTGGCCCTCGACCACCCGTTCGCCGACTTCATGCCAGACGCCGTCCTTGGCGGTGATCGTGTAGCGGATCGTCGCCGGGCCCGCCGGAATGGTCCAGATCGCCCCGTTCGGGCTCACGGTCAGCGGGAAGTCGCCGGCCTGGCCCATGGCGTAGGAGCGCATGCTGTAGGCGTCCTTGTCGGGGTCGTAGGAGATGATCCCCAGGGCATTGAAACCCGTCGAGCCGTCGGCATTGTAGCCGCGCCCCTCGACCACGTGCACCGCCCCGCCCAGCAATGGCCCGCTGCGCTCGGTCTGGGTGATGGTGATCTTCTGACCACCCGGACGCGTGGTCACCGCCGGACCGCGCCAGACGCCGTCCATCCAGGACAGGGCCTTCATGGCCGCCTGCTGCCTGGCGATCCGCGCCGCCGGGTCGGGCGGGCTCTGAGCCAGGGCGGGCGCGGCCGTGGCGGCCAGGGTCGCGGCGAGGACGAGGGTGGCGGACAGGGCTCGCATGGGAGAGGCCTCGTGGTTGGAGTATATCACGCAGATTACTCTGCATTTCAGAGTTCCCTGAGTCAACCTTCAGCGAACGCCGATCGCGCTGGACGGTCGCCCGCCGCGCAAACCTTGGCTAGGATCGGATCATGCGTCGCGTCGCCCCCCTGCTGTTCCTGAGCCTGCTGGCGGCGCGCGGCGGACCCGCCGTGGCGGGCGAGACCGCCTGCTGGTTCGAGAACGGCGCGGTCGTCGCCCCGGCGGCGATCGGCGGCATCGCCGGGGACTATGTGATCGACCTGTCGGCGCCGCGCACCCTGCTGCACATCGATGTCGCCCAGGGTCAGGGCTATGCCGACGGCGCCGGCCTGCCGGTGCGCCTGGCCGGCCAGAAGATCGAGACCGCGCCGATCGTCGTCCAGAGCCTGGACTATCGCGCCGTCGGCTTCTCGACGCCCATCGTCGGGGTGATCGGGGCCGACATCCTGGATCGCTATACGGTGACCCTGGACTTCTCGCCCTGCCGCTTGAGGCTGGAGCGTCCTGGAGCGTTCCAGGGCGACCAGGACGGCGGCTTGCCGGTGACGATGGTCGGCGGGACGCCCACGATCGTCGCGGCGGCCTCGGACGGCCTCAGAGGCGTCTCCGGCCCCTTCGCCCTGGACACGGCCTCGGCGGGCGGCGTGCGGGCCCGAGGGGCCGCCGACGGGCCGCGCCAGAAGCCGGCCGGGATCCTGCGCGGGCTGTCGCTGAACGGAACCCTGCGCCAGGGCGTGCCGGCCGTGGTGGCGGGCGACCTGCCCGACGGCGTGGTGGGCGCGATCGGCGTCCAGGTGCTGGCCGCCTACCGCCTGCGGCTGGACCCCAAGGCCCAGCGCCTGTGGCTGACTCCGGTCCCAGCACCCCAGGAAGAAACGCGCAAAGAAAAAGGGCCCGGCGTCACCGCCGAGCCCTGATCTTTTCAGGCTTTGGAACGGGTCAGTGCGACTCGTTCTTCCAGACCTTGCGGTAGCTGGCGTACAGCAGGCCCGAGAACAGCAGCAAGTACAGCAGCACGGCGAAGCCGGTCTGCTTG
>NZ_JBFTZS010000336.1:0-5235 GCF_056406675.1 Caulobacter sp. P1_B12_2
CCGTCGTGGTGTCGGGTCAATGGTTCCTCGGCTACGGCGCCAAGGCGTCGGACGACGCCGCCAAGGCCCTGCCGCCCGGCAGCTTCTACACCGAGCCCGGCGGCGTCTCGCACTTCGCCCGCACCGGCGACCAGCCGGCCGTCGTCTACATCACGGGCTTTGGCCCGACCGACACCGTCTACGTCGACCCGGCGACGGCGCCGCACCGCTAGCCGGGCCGCCCGCCCAGCACCCAGTCGCTTTCCAACATCCGCAAAGCGCCGCCGACCCGTCGGCCGCGAACCCCGACTCGCGCCTGAACCCCAGAAAAAGGACCACCGCCATGACCTCTCCCGCCACCCGCCGCGATCCCAAGGCCGACCACCTGCTGACCGCCGAGAACGCGGCCCTGCTGATCATTGACTTCCAACCCGTCCAGGTCGCCTCGATCGTCTCGATGGAGCGTCGCGAGATGATCGCCAACGTCGTCGCCGTGGCCAAGGCGGCGACGCTGTACGGCATGCCCGTCGTGCTCTCGACCGTGAACGTCGCCACCGGCCGCAACACGCCGACCATCCACCAGCTGACCGAGGTTCTGCCCGGCGTGGCCTCCTACGACCGCACGTCGATCAACGCCTGGGAGGACGACGACTTCGTCGCCGCCGTGAAGGCCACGGGCCGCAAGAAGCTGATCATGGTCGCGCTGTGGACCGAGGTCTGCCTGGCCTTCCCGGCCCTGGACGCCCTGAGCGAAGGCTTCGAGGTCTATCCCGTGGTCGACGCGGTCGGCGGCACGTCGGTGGAGGCCCACCGGGCGGGCCTGCAGCGCATCGTCCAGGCCGGGGCCCAGCCGGTCAGCTGGATCCAGCTGGTCTGCGAGCTGCAGCGCGACTGGAACCGCGAGGCCACCGCCGCGGCCTTCGCCGAGATCGTCTTCGCCTCGGTCCATCCGTAGGGCCGGGGTCCAGACGCGAAAAGGCCCGCGAGGCGAACCTCGCGGGCCTTTCGTTCGACCGGAGTCGAGAAGTGCTTAGGCGGCGACCGCGGCGGCCTTGGCCTTGGCCTTGACCTGGGTCTTGATCTTCAGGGCGCGCGGCGACAGCTGCTCGTCCTTGGCGCCCAGCAGGAACACGTCCAGGCCGCCCCGGAAGTCCAGGGTGCGCAGAGCGGCGTTGCTGATGCGCAGCTTGAAGGTCTGACCCAGCGAGTCGGACTGCAGGGTGGCGGGCGACAGGGCCGGCAGGAAGCGGCGCTTGGTCTTGATGTTCGAGTGGCTCACATTGTGGCCGACCATCGGACCGATCCCGGTGAGTTCGCAACGGCGCGACATGGCGGATACCTTGGGCTTGGGCGAAGCCGGCGGCTCCGCAACATGAATTCGGCCGCGCGATGGACGGACCGCCGCGCGAGAGCGGGCGATATAGGCGAAGGGGGCTTGCCGAGTCAAGCCGCGCGGCGCCCAACCTCGTCAAATGGGTCGCCCAAACATGGCCATCAGATGCGGTTCATCTGCGGGCCTTATATCGTCCCCTATATAGAGACGGTCTGAAGAGAAGGAATCCCATGCGTTTGTTCGCTCCCGTCGCGGCCCCCGCCCTGGCTTCGGTCGTCACCGCCTGCGGCCTGCTGGCCGCCAGCGCCGCCGTCGCCCTGGCCGGCCCCCAGGAGGCCGACGCCAAGGCCGTGACCACGATCCTGACCGGTCAGTGGGAATACAACACGCACCTCGGACCGATTCCCATCGACAGCGACCTGCACTGCCTGACCCAGAAGGACGTCGAGAACTTCAATCGCGGCATCTGCCTCAAGCGCTACACCTGCGACTACGACACCCGGGTGGTGCAGGACGGCAAGATCGCGCTGAAGGGCACCTGGACCGACAAGAAGGGCCGCGTGGCCCCGGTCACCGCCAAGGGCTCCTACACGCCCGAGAGCTTCAGGATCGCGGTCAACGGCAAGACGGTGAACGGCCTGCCCATGGCCGCCACCCTGAACGCCAAGCGGGTCAGCGCCACCTGCCCGGCAGGCTAGCCCGGCGTTTCGCATAACGGCGATTGCCAAGCTTGTGGTCACGCGCGAAGAATGGCGCCGCCACAACCGGGGATGAGCCCTGGCCAGCTCGGGGACCATCCATGAACGACATCGTCAATCCGCAGATCACCGACTCCGTCACCCAGGCCAACGTCAAGGTCCTGGGCGACGCCCCGGCCATCGCCATGGGCGCGATCTATCAGAGCCTGGCCCATTCGACGGGCATCCTTTTCGAGAACGCCACCTCCGCCCAGCAGCAGCAGCAGATCCTGGCGCAGGCGGCGACGAACGTCGGCGTCATGCAACTGTACAGCGCCGCCACCGGGGGCGCCGGTGCGGACGTGCCGGACAACCTGCTGTCGCTGCTGACCGCCCTGCGCGCCAACACGGATCCGAGCGCCGCCATCGCCGCCGCCCGCCAAGCCGCCGAAGCGATCCTGACGCCGGCCGCGGGCGCGCCTCAAGCGGCGTCGCAGGGCGCCGCGCCGGCGGCGCGTCAGGCCCCGCCAGCCGCCAAGGCCAAGCCCCAGCCCAAGGCCGCGGCCAAGCCGGCGTCCTGACATGGCCGCCGCGCCCCAGCCCGGCGACCCTGCGTGCCTGACCGAGATCCTGCGGGCGACCGCGGTCCAGGCCGCCGGCCTGGCCGTGCTGACCGCCGTCCAGCACCTGCAGCGGACCTCCATTCTGGTCGAGACGGCGACCGCCGTCGGCCTGGCTCGCGCCCTGACTCCGGGCGCGGAGCCCGGCCAGACGTGGGACGAGGCGCTGGAGGTCTCGCGCCGCGCGATGGACGAGGCGGTGGAAGCCTATCGCCAGGCCATGAGCGCGGCGATCGATCTGGGGAAGACGATCTCGTCCTGAGGCGCCGGCGCGCCTGAATCCGGGAAATCATGCACCCCGCCTGGGGTTGTAGCCCGATAGTGGATTGGGTCCCGCGAAGGTCATCTGTCGCCAGCCGACAGGAGGCCCGCCATGACCACCCAAGCCGCGACCTGGTCTCCGGAGCAGCTCGCCGAACGCACGTTGCACCGACGCGCCGTCGAGGCGGTCAATTGGGGCATGTCGGCGGTCAACACCGAGCTGATGTTCCAGGCCGCCTATCGCGCCGGGGCGAAGGTCAACCAGATCGTCTACTGGTCGCGGCTGCTGGACTGGAAGAACCAGACCCTGACGCCCAATCCGGACACGCTCTATCTGATGCCGTTCTTCAGCACGGCGGAGGTCGGGCCGATCGTGCTGGAGATCCCGCCCGCCGACGACGGCTCGATCACCGGGTCGCTGATGGACCTGTGGCAGATCCCCCTGGAGGACGTCGGGCCCGCCGGCGTCGACAAGGGCAAGGGCGGCAAGTACCTGATCCCGCCGCCCGGCTGGGACCAGGCGGCGCCCGAGGGCTACATCGTCCTGCCGTCCCAGACCTTCCAGGGCTACGGCCTGCTGCGCTCGATCCTGAAAAGCCGGAGCGACGCCGATCTCGAGGCCGCCGTCGCCTATGGCAAGCGCATCAGGCTCTATCCGCTCTCCCAGGCGGCCGATCCTCCGGAGACCGTCTTCATCGACGCGATCGACGTCCTGTTCGACAGCGTCATTCCCTATGACGTGAAGTTCTTCCAGTCGCTGGACCGGGTGATCCAGGCCGAGCCGTGGCTGGAGCGCGACCGGGCGATGATCGACCCGCTCAAGTCGGTGGGCCTTCAGAAGGGCCGGCCGTTCGCGCCTGACGACCGAACCGTCGCGCTGCTGGCGCAGGCCGGGCAGGAAGCGCTGGCCCGTTTCGACGTGCTCTACGAGACGGTGTACGAGCCGCACGTGCCCAGTGCTCGCTGGTTCCTGCCGGTCGACAAGGCGCTGCTGGACAGCGCCGCCGACGGCTTCACCACCGCTGACAGCTATCCGATCGACGCGCGCGGCACCGCCTATTACTGCGCCTTCAGCGGCATCAAGCACATGGGCGCGGGACAGTTCTATCTGTTCGCCACCCGCGATAAGGACGGTCAGCCGCTGGACGGCGACGCGGCCTACCGCTTGCACGTGCCGCCCAATCCGCCCGTCCAGCAGTACTGGTCCGTGGTGCTGTACGACTTCGCCACCCACGCCCTGATCCGCGACGTGGCCTGGGCCAGCCGCTCGTCGCAGTCGCCGGGCCTGCAGACCCGGTTCGACGGTTCGGTCGACRTGTTCTTCGGACCCACGGCGCCGGAGGGCGGCGAGTCCAACTGGATCCCGACCAAGGCCGGCGGCCGGTTCGAGGCGCTGTTCCGGTTCTACGGGCCCACCCCGCCGCTGTTCGACAAGACCTGGGTGCTGCCCGATATCGAGCGGATCGGCTGACCCTTACGTGGGTCAGCGTCGCCATGCTGTTTGTGGTTAATCCGAATTAAGCTACAATGGATGGTAGGGAACAAACACTGAATCTGGCGAAGTCGCTGATTCGGTCATGATTCGTTTCGCTCGTGTTCGACGAACGGTGAACCTGCGTTAACCGCTCAAGCTTCCCGCTCCAGACAGCCTCATCGGACCGGCGCCTCCAGCGCCGTCGCCACCAGTTGCGTGTCCATGTATTCGGTCAGCGAGACGATCTTGTCGCCCGCCAGCCGGCACACCCAGCAATAGGTGTTGTCGTAGCGCTGGCCGGTCTTGGTGGTGACCTTGCCCCGGCATTCGACCACCACGGTGTCGCCCTCGGCGATGATCGCGTCGGCGACGTTGACGTACTGGTCGGCGAACTGGGCGAACAGCGGGGTCAGCAGGTCGCGGCGAATGGCGGTCTTGCCGGCGTAGACGCCGCTCCAGGCGTTGGTCCCGGTCAGCCGCCAGACGGTGGACTCGTCCAGGCTGTCGAGGAACAGCCGGGCGTCGCCGCGCGCCAGGCCGTCGAAGATCTGGCGCATCAGCTGCTTGTTGTCGTCGGTGGCGCTCATGGCGGCTCTCCGGGTTGGGGAAGCCCCATCTTCCGGCGATCAACATCATTCATCCAATCGATGCTTATGATCATCTATATTCGCCAGATGAACCTGGCCGGCCTTGATCTGAACCTCCTGGTCGCCCTCGACGCCCTGCTGGAGGAGGCGAGCGTCGGTCGCGCGGCCTTGCGCCTGAACCTGTCGCAGCCGGCGGTCAGCCACGCCCTGCGCCGCCTGCGCGAGGCGACCGACGATCCGCTCCTGGTGCGGGTGGGGCCGCGCATGGAGCTGACGCCCCGCGCCCGGGCCCTGCGAGCGCCGC
>NZ_JBFTZS010000337.1:0-5210 GCF_056406675.1 Caulobacter sp. P1_B12_2
GATCTGCACCAGCTCGATCTGCACGCGATCTGCACCAGCTCGATCTGCACGCCGTACTTGTCGGCCCACTTCTTCACGATGCCCGACTGCTGGGCGTAGGCCCAGGGCATCCACCCGGCATAGATCGTCCAGCCGATCTTGTAGCTGGTCTTGGCGGCCGCCGCCGCCGGAGCGGCTTCCGTCTTGTCGGCGGGCTTGGGTCCGCACGAAGCCAGGGCCAGGCAGGACGCGGCCATGGCCGCGATAAAGCGCTTGCGGGTGAACAAGACAGTCATGAGCGGGCTCCCTCCAAATTCGCTGAAGGCAGCGTTCGACATATTACGAGTTGTCGCAATCGTAATACCGCCGGCGGTCATCCGCGCCCTGCCCTCCGCGCTGATCTGCCAAAAAAGCAGGCCCCTTGGCCCACGGGCGCCGCATCCCGCGCCGTTCACGCACCGCCTTCGCGCGCGCGCAACGGTCGGTTTGCCTCCGCCCCCGCCGTCGCGCAGCGTGACGGCTTCGCAGGGAGGATCGCGATCATGCTTTTCAAAGCGGCGACGGGCCTGCTGCGATTGATCCGCGAAGGCTTCGCGGCGCGCGGCGGCCGATACTGGCTGACCTGAACGCCCCTTTCATAATCGACGCGAGCGGCGACCTTTTTCCGCGCCTTCAGGTCGCCAGGTTCCCACGGTGATCCTGCCGGGTCGCGCCGGCCCCGCGATCACGCCAGCTTGAACTTCGGCGGCGGCAGGGCCAGCCGGATGTCGGCCACGGCCTCGCCGCGGAAGAACCGCACCAGCAGGCCTTGCACGTCGGGATGGGCCTCGAAGACGTTGTGGCCGGCGTTCTCGACGATCACCCGCGACTTGTGCTGGAACTGGGCCGCCACTTCGTCCTGCTCGGACATCGGCGTGCGGCCGTCCAGCGTGCCGGCGACCAGCAGGGCGGGGTTGTCGATGCGGAACGACGCGCGGAAGCCTTCGCCCAGGTCGACGCCCGGAACCGTGCCCAGCAGCTGCGGCATCGGGAAGTTCAGCGCCTCGCCCAGCACGGCGGTCTTCGCCTCGCGTCGCACCATGGCCAGTCGGGCCGGCGAGATTCCCGACGCCAGATCCGTGGCCTCGGGCATGCCAGCGACGCCGAGAAGGTTCGCGAACTCGCTTGCGAAAGGCGCCAGCACCTCCGTCTTGCCGGCGTCGAGCGCCAGGTAGAGCCCTGGCAGCATGACCAGGGTCTGCGGATTGGCGATCAGTCCGCCCGCCATGAGCTGGATGGCGAAGCCGCCGATCTGCAGCTCGACCGGCGCGCCGTTCAGCTTGGCGGCCATCTTCACCGGCGCCGCCTCCAGCTTGGCGTGCACCCGCCGCATCAGGGCCGGCAGGTCGGGGATCGCCGCGCGGACGGCGGGGTCGGCGGCCAGCAGGCCGTCCACTTGGCGTAGAAGGGCGTCGACCGCCGAAGGCCGCTTCACCGTCTGGTCCTGCCCCTCCAGGCTGGCCAGGGCCACGCGGTTCACGCGGTCGCCGTGCCGCTTGAGCATGCTGAGCGCCAGGTGCGTGCCATAGCTGATGCCCCAGAGATCGACCTTTTCAGCGCCCAGGTGACGGCGCAGGTCGTCGATGTCGTCGGCGTTCTGTTCGGTGTTGTAGCCGGTCATGGCCACGCCGGCCTTGGTCCACTCGGCCCAGGCCTCCTGGAAATCGGTGCGGAAATAAGAGGTCAGCCCGGCCTGGGTGAACGGCGGCGGCGGGCGCGTCGAGGCCGATCGTTCCGGGATGTGGTTGGACAGGCCTGTGCCCCGCTGATCGAAAGCGATGACGTCGGCCACTTCGCGCAGGGCCATGAAGATCGGAAAGCGCGGTCCGCCCGCCGCCCGCGTCGCCAGGCCGCCCGGCCCGCCGGCGAGGTAGATGATCGGCGGACCCGGCTTGRCCGCCGTCGAGGCGAACCGGACATAGCTCAGTCGGATCTTCCGCGCGTTGGGATCGCGGCGATCCTCGGGGACCTCGAAGAAGCCGCGCTCGGCCTCGGTGTCCTGGCCCTGCCAGCCCTTGAAGCGGAAGGGGCCGGCCTGCGACGGAGACGCCGTCGGAGCCGGAGGGGAGGCCTGCGCCAAGGCCAGGGCGGGGAAGGCGAGGCCGGCGGCGGCGAGCAAGGCGCGGCGATTGAGCGATGTGTGGGTCATGCCGACACCTGAGCCGTCCACGGCGCCGTCCGCCACGCCGCTTCGGTCAATGGCGGCCCGTCATCGGCGAATGGCGGCGCATCTCGGCGAGCGGCGCCTTAAGAGGGAAGCTATGTGGCGAATCCTGATCCTCACCGTCCTTCTGACCGGCTTCTCGACCCTGGCCCGGGCCCAGAACACCCCGTGGCAAGCCTGTCATGGCGCGGTCGGTCCGGGCGGTCCCGTGCTGAGCGATTGCCGCCCGATCGAGGATTTCGTCGATCCCCAGGGCCGCGAGATGTGGATCCGCTCCACGATCGCCGCCCCAAACAGCGCCTTGGGCGACACTCGGGCGCGCGCCCTCTATGTGGCGGGCGTCGCCTCGTCGGAAGCCTGGCTCAACGGCCAGCGCCTGGGCGTCAACGGAACCCCGGGCGCCACGGCGCGGGACGAGGTCCCCGGGCGCTACCAGATGGCCTTTCCGATCCGCGAAACCACCTGGCGGCCCGGCGAGAACACGCTGGTGCTGCACCTGTCGTCCTTCCACGGCGGCCTGCGTTTCGCACGCCCGATGAGCGCGATGGTCGTCGCGCCCTCCCCCTATCCGCAGCGCACCGCGCTGCTGGCCCTGACCTTCGTGGCGGCCGGCACGCTGCTGGCGGCGGCGTTCGGCTTCGGCGTCATCCACGCCATGCGTCGGACGGGGTCCAGCCTGGTCCTGGCCGCCATGGCCGGGGTCGCGGCCGTACAGGCCGTCGTCGAGAGCCTGCGGCCGCTGTTCGAGTACCCCTACCCCCTGCACGCCTGGCGGATGAGCGCGATCTGGCTGCTGGCGGCCGCCTTCGCGGTCCTGCTGGTGACCTATGTCGCCACCCGGTACCTGCACAAGGCGAGCCGCTTGATGATCGGCCTGGCCCTGGGCCTGGTCGGCGCCACGGCCCTGCTTCCGGGCTTCGACCTCAAGACGGTCTGGGCGCTGATCCTGGGGGTGGCGCTGGCCGTCCTGCCGGCCGCGGCCGGCGTGCGTGACAAGCGGCCAGGCGCGTGGCTGACCCTGGCCTATCTGGCGCTGTTCCTCGCCCTGGCCCTGGTGTTCCCCGAATGGCTGGCCGACCTGTCCTACTTCCTGCTCGCCGCCGGACTGGTGCTGCCGCTGCTGATGGTCGAGGTGGTGCGGCTTGGCCGTGACGATCGGGGCCGCGAGGCCGCCCTGACCCGCGCCGCCAGCCGACCCGACCGCCTGACCGTGGCCTCGGCGCGCGGCGTCGAGCTGGTGCCGATCGCGGACATCCTGGCGGTGGTGGGAGCTGACGACTATGTCGAGCTGCGACTGACCGGCGGCCGCAGCCTGCTGCACGCCGCCCGCCTCGACGGCCTGGCGAGCCAACTGCCGGCGAGTTTCCTGCGCATCCACCGCTCGGTGATCGCCAACCTGGCCCAGGCGCAGCGCCTGGAGCGCGACGGCGATCGCTGGCGGCTGCACCTGAGTGAGGGATCGCCCCTACCCGTCAGCCGTTCCCGCCAGCCCGCCTTGCGCGAGGCCCTGGACGCTCCTCCCCCCGTTGCGGCCGCCTGATCGCGGAAAGGCTCTTTCGCTCCCCGTGCCTATCGAACGTCCACGACCGTCCCAAGCGCGAAAGCGCCGCGGCTCTCGTCCCATCTCTGGCCCGTCTCGCCATGGTCGGCATTGGCCAGGCGAATGGCGAAGCGGGGATCGTCCTTGAGGCGGAGGCTCGCGTCCGGCAGGGCCAGCCAGACCTCCTGCACGCCCAGCAGATCGTTCGGCAAGGCGACAACGAGCGTCTCGGTCGTCTCCGCGCCCGGCAGCCAGCGGCGCGGATCCGCGCCCCGCGCCTTAAGCCGACGGACGGCGCCTGACTTTTGGTCGCGCAGCAGGATCTCCACCGGACGGGGATTGTAGAGCCGCGCCCAGCCCGCGTTGCGGACCACGATCGAGACCGACAGCGCGCCGCCCCGTTCGATGGCCGCCGGATGGCTGACTCTGACCAGGGCGAAGCGGTAGCCCATCCGGCGGCGCACCGCGTCGAGACATCCCTGCTTGCGCCAGTTGTCATGGAACAGCCGGCGGTAATAGCCGTCGTTCAGATAGGTCAGGTTGTAGCGCGCGCCCTCGCCCAGGATGTCGGCGCAGGCCGTGCGCGGTCGAGGCTTGGGATCGTCGGCCGGATTGCAGGTCTCGCCGCCGAACGGCGCCAGATCGCCCTGCTCGTCGGCATACTGCCGCTGACGCTCGCGCGGGTTCGCCTCGTCGTCATAGGTGCCGACATCGGTGTCGCTGGCCAGGAAGCAGTCGTTGTGAAACCCGATGCGGAACGCGCCGTTCAGCGCCGCATCCAGTCCGGGCAGTTTGGGCGTCCAGGCCTGGATGTAGGGTGGATAGCGGAACTGGACGGCGCGCGTGGCGGGCACCGCGTCAAGCAGGGCGTCCTTGATCCGGGTGCGGCTTGCCGGCGTCGTCAGGTCGTTCGACGAGGTATGCCATTCCCCCCAGGCGCCGATGAACCCTGCCTGCATGAAGGCGATCACGTCTTCATTGCGATGGAGCAGCGGCTTGAGCTGGGCCAGGTGGGACAGCACTCTGGGCAGCGTCGCATCCCGCGCGTCGCGGTACTGGGTTTCCCCTCTTGGATAGTTGTAGGTCGCGCGGACGATCAGCTTGACGCCGCCCTGCCGCGCCGTTTCGAACGCGGCCTCGATCCTGTCGAGAAACGCCGCCGGAAGGTCGGTGTCGCGGTAGGGCTCAAGGTTGATCCGGGCATAGATCAGCCGATCACCCTCGGCATAGGCCTTAGCCACGAACGCGGCGCTCAGGGCGTCGAGGTCGGTGTCGGCCGCGCGATAGAAGCCTCGCTCCGGATTGGCGAAGTCAGCATCGGTGGTTTGAAAATCGACGCCGACCGCGGCGGGCGGCGCCGGCTTGACCTGGGCCTGAGCCGGAAGTCCGGCCGCCATGAGCGCCGCCGAGAGCAACGCCGAACGCCCAAGCCTGAGCGGCTCATTCACCCACGCCCGTAAAGCCACGACACCACGCCTTGTGTTTGTC
>NZ_JBFTZS010000338.1:0-5209 GCF_056406675.1 Caulobacter sp. P1_B12_2
GGCGAGGGCGGGTCCTTGAGCTTGCCCAGGGTGTCGAACACGTAGCCGAGGTCGCTGGAATGCGGCGCGCCGCGCCAGTCCTTGCGCTTGGCCTCGGCCACATAGCCGAAGCTGTAGCTCCAGACCGGTTGGCCGGATTTGGCGGCGAGACCCGCCAGGGCGTGGGCGGGCTCGACGAAGGTGGCGTCGCTGGGCAGGTCGGCGTTCATCCCCGACTTGTCGCCGTAGATGGCCTGCAGCCGATCCTCGGGCAGGCCCAACTGAGCGATCATGCGGCCGGCGAACATGCCCTTCAGGAAGCTTGGAATGATGCCCAGCTCGTCGCTGTTGGCGCCGATCAGCAAGGGGACCTTGGCCTGCTTGCCGGCCGCGAAGCCCTCGACGGCCGAGCCGGTCACCAGGCGGCCGTCGACCACGGGTCCGGAGAAGGTGGCCTCCTCGGCGTTCAGCAGGTCCAGCTTGCCCAGCAGCTTGGCGGCGGGCAGGGCGCGCAGGGCCACGGCGTCCGCGTCCTTGAGGCCGGCCTTGTCGGCGAAGGCCGTCCCAATGCTCTCGGCCGAGACCTTGCCCGGCCGGTCGGTCGTCAGGAACGGCCATGCGTCGCGGCCGCCGCCTGACTGGGAGATCGCCTGCTGGAACAGGCCCCGCGCCTGCGGGATCAGCATCAGCTGGCTGACCGAGCCGCCGCCGGCCGACTGGCCGAAGATCGTCACTCGGTTCGGATCGCCGCCCAGGGCGGCGATGTTGGTCTTGACCCAGGCCAGGGCGGCCACCTGGTCCATGAAGGCGTAGTTGGCCTTGGGCTCGTCGGGACGCTCGGCGTCGATCGCCGGGTGGGCGAAGAAGCCGAAGCGGCCCAGGCGATAGTTGAAGGTCACCACCACCACGCCACGCCGGGCCAGGGCCGCGCCGTCGAACACCGGCTGGCTGCCCGAGCCCATCACGTTGCCGCCGCCATGGATCCAGACCATCACGGGAGCCTTGGCGGCGCTCGCGGGCGTCCAGACGTTCAGTGTCAGGCAGTCTTCGCTGACCGGCAGCTTGGTCTGGGTGTCGTCCCAGCCCACCCGGTTCTGCATGCRGTCTGAGCCGAAGGCCTGGGCGTCGCGCGCGCCGGTCCAGGCCTGGGCCGGCTGCGGCGGCCGCCAGCGCAGCGCGCCGACCGGCGGCTGGGCGTAGGGCACGCCCTTGAAGATCCGCACGTCGTTCTCGACGTAGCCGCGCAGGCCGCCGCTGGCCACGGTGGCTTCCGCAGGCGTCAGGGGCGCGACCGGGGCGAGCGTCTGGCTCTTGGCGCCGCAGGCCGTCAGGCTGATCGCCACGGCCAGCAAGGGCGCGATGCGTTGGGGAGCGGTGGATTTCGGGCGCAAGTCGAGCATCGGCGTTTCCCTCGGACTCTGTCGGTCCGTCCCATATGTTACGTTATGCAGTTGTATAATGAAATGTCGAGACTGATTCACCGATTGGTGAGCCAATTTCCATTCTTATGTGACTATTGTTAGTCGCGCGCCCCATCGCGCAGGTTGCGTCGAACCCGATTCCACGAGGATTCCACCTTGAACATTCGCGCGCGCCAGAAGGCGGCCACCCACGCCAGCATCCTCCAGGCGGCCCTGGAGATCTTCTCCGAGCAGGGCTTCGAGGGCGCGTCGACGCGGGAGATCGCGGCCAAGGCCGGCGTCCACCATGCGCTGATCAAGTATCATTTCGACAACAAGGACACCTTGTGGCGCGCCGCCGTCAGCTTCCTGTTCAAGCGCCAGGCCGAGGAACTGCAGCTGCCTGCGCCCAACGACCCGGCCCATAGTTCGTATCGCGACTTCGCCAAGGCCGTGATCCGCTCGGTGGTGCTCTATTCGGCCCGTCATCCTGAACACGCTCGCCTTATGGTCCAGGAGAGCGTGCGCGACAGCGAACGATTCCGCTGGGCGGCCGACGAGTTCATCGTCGAGACCCGCAACGCCGCCGAACGGTTCATCGTGCTGTGTCAGACGGAGGGCATCCTGCCCAAGGTCTCGGTGGCGGCCTCGGTCTACATCTTCGTGGGCGCGGCCCAACTGTTCTACACCCTGGCGCCGGAGGTTCGGCGGGTGTGGGGCCTGGATCCCTCCGACCCGAAGGTGATCGAGGRCCACGCCGACGCGCTGGTGGCGATCATGGTGCGCTGAGGCCTCTCGACTTTCGTTATGCACCTGCATAACGTGATCGCCGATAACCAGCGCCGCCGCGTGAAGGCGGACGCCAGGAAGGGGAGATGAAGCGATGGTTCGGACGATGAAGATCCTGACGGCGGGCATGATGGCGATGGCCTTGTGCGGCGCGCCGCTGAGCGCGGCCCAGGCCCAACAGGCCGCGGCGGCCCAGCCCTATTTCACCCTCGACACCAAGATCGCCGACATCTTCGCCGACGCCAACGCCCGCACCGTGTTCGGCGAATTCTTCCGCAAGCGCGGCGAGGCGGCCGGCCAGCCCGAGGCCACGCCCGAGGAACAGGCCAACACCGCCCAGATCATCAAGAACTTCACGCCGCGCCAGTTGGCCGCCTTTCCCCAGGCCAATCTCGACGAAGAAGGCTTGAAGGCCCTGGGCGACGCGCTGGCCAAGGTGCCGGCGCCCACGACGCCGCCCACGCCCGCCGCGAACTGATCCCGCGATGACCGGCACGACGCGACGCGGCGCCCTGAGCGGGGCGGCGGCCCTGGCCGGCTGGCTGGCGGCGGAGAAGAGCCAGGCCGCGACGCCCGGTCCCGCCGAAGCGCCGGCCCAGCCTCGCACGGAATACGCGGTCGAGCCCATCGGCCTGGATGAGACCCGTCCCCGGCTGATGTGGCGACCGCCGGTCGCCGGCCAGAGCGCCTGGCGTATACAGGTCGCGGCGTCACAGGCCGATCTGCTGGCCGGCCGCCCGACCTGGGACAGCGGCAAGGTCGCTGGAGCCCATACGGTCGAAGCCGAATATGCCGGACCGCCTCTGGCGGCGCGCGATCGTCGGGTCTGGCGTATCCGCCTATGGGACGCGGCTGGGCGGCCTGGCCCCTGGAGCACGCCCGCCGCCTTCGAGATGGGTCTGTTGTCGCCCGTGGATTGGGGGCAGGCGGTCTGGATCGGCCGCCGCCTGGCGCCGCCCAAGGGCTGGGCCGACCAGGTGCTGACGGTCGACTTCACTCTTAAAGGCCGGTTCTTCGACGTCTTGTTCCGCGCCCGTCCCGAGGGCAAGACCTATGGCGAGGCCTATGTACTGCGGGTCGGCGAGGTGGACGGCGCGCCGTCCCTGATGCTGCAGGTGCGGCAATATCCCGGCGGCTCCAATCCCGGCGTCAAGCTGAAGCGGCTGCAGGTCTGGCCCTTGCCGCCGGCGCTCGTCCCGCTGGCCGGTCAACGCCGCCGTCTGACCGTCGAGGCCAAGGGGACGTCCCTACGCTTCGCCTTGGACGGCGCGCCGGTCGGGGCGATCGACGACGCGACCCAGGGCGAGGGGACCTTCGGCTTCCTGGCCCCGGAGGCTGAAGCGGCGACGATCCATTCGGTCGACCTGAAAGCGCCGGACCGGCCCGGGTTCGCCGGCGCCTTCGACCACGGCGACAATCCCTTCACCGGCGGCGATGCCGGCGACCAGGGCCTGGTGATCGCGGCCGGCGTGCCGGGCAAGGACATCGTCGCGCCCCTGGCCTATCCCGCGCCTTTGTTTCGCCGGACGTTCGCCGTGACCGGGACGATTGTCCACGCCCGGCTCTACACGGCGGCCGGCGGCTGGGCGGCGCTCAGCCTCAACGGCCAGGCGGTCGGGGTCAGCGCCCTGGCCACCGGCTGGACGGCCTACGACAAGCGCGTGCTCTACCAGACCCACGACGTCACCGGCTTGCTGACCACGGGCGACAACGTGCTGGCCGCCGAGCTGGGGCGCGGCTGGTACGGCGTGACCGAGCCTAACGAGTGGTACTTCCACAAGGCCCCTTGGACCGCCGAGCCGGCGCTGAAGGCGCGGCTGGAGATCGTGCTGGCCGACGGCTCGACCCAGGTGCTGGTCAGCGACGAAACCTGGCGGACCCTCGATGGCCCCTGCCTGTGGGACTCGATCTACGCCGGCGAGCGGCGCGACGCCCGGCGCGAACCGACGGGCTGGAGGACCGGCGGCTTCGACGACCGCGCCTGGGACGCGGCCCTGACGGCGAAGGGGCCGGCGGGACGTCTAATCGCCGCGGTGCACGAACCGATCGCTCCGGTGGCGCGACATGCGGCGGTGTCCGTGCGGGAAGTGAAGCCCGGCGTCTGGCTGTTCGATTTCGGCCGCATCCGCACGGGCGCGCCGGAGTTGACCACCACGGGCCCCGCCGGGCGGACGGTGTCGATGGTGCTGGCCGAGAAACTGCGCAAGGACGGCGCGATCCAGGTGGCCAGCGGTCTGATCGACGCTCAGCTGCTGACCTATCGCTACACCCTGGCCGGGACGGGACGCGAAACCTGGCGGCCGGCCTTCGGCTATGGCGGCTTCCGCTATGTCCAGGTCACCGGGCTGGACGGCCCGCCCGCCGCCGACGCTGTGACGGCGGTCGAGATCCACTCGGCGGTCGCCTCGATCGGCGCGTTTGAGTGCGGCGATGAATTGGTAAGACAGATCCACGACGCCGCCCGCCAGGGCCTGCTGAACAACCTGCACGCCGCCGTAACCGATACGCCCAGCCTCGAGAAGAACGGCTGGACCGGCGACGCCCAGGCGTCCTCGGCCGCCGCGGCGATCAATTTCGACGTCGTGCGCACCTGGGAGAAGTGGCTCGGCGACTTCGTCGACGCCCAGGCGCCCAGCGGCGAACTGCCCGAGATCGTGCCCTCGACGCCCTTCTACGGCTTCGAGAACTCGCCGGGCTGGAACTACATCTGGGGCCCGACGCCGGCCTGGGACGCGGCCGCCTTCATCCTGCCCGAGGAACTGGCCCTGCGGTTCGGCGACAACCGCATCGGCGCGCGGCTGCGCGAGATGCAGAAGCGCTTGGCCGACTACACCGCCGGCTTCCTGAAGGCGCCAGACTATCGCTACGACCATGGCCTGGGCGAATACGCCGCCGCGGCGCCGGCGGGGCCCGTCGACGCCACCTCGACGGCCTATATCTTCCACATGCTCAAGGCGACGGGGCAGGCCGAACTCGCGGCCAAGGTCCGCGCGGCCTACAACGCCCGCTACTGGGACGCGTCGGCCAAGCGCTACGTCGCC
>NZ_JBFTZS010000339.1:0-5188 GCF_056406675.1 Caulobacter sp. P1_B12_2
GATCGCGGCCGGCGCCCAGCCCGCCCCGACCATCCCGACCGCCGCCATCCTCTATCGTCAGAACCAGCCGGGCGTGTTCGTGGTCGGCGCCAACAATCACGCCCTGTTCCGGCGCATCGACATCCTGGCCCGCAACGCCGACCGCACGGCCGCCAATGGGCTGAACCCCGGCGAGCGGGTCGTGGTCGAGGGCGCCGGCTTCCTGGGCGACGGCGACGCCGTCCGCGTCGCCGCGTCTTCCGGCAGGGTCCCGGCGCCCGCCGTGGCCGTCGCGGCCAAGCGCTAGGGACCGGCGATGAACAACATCTCACGCTGGGCGATCAAGAACCCGATCCCCGTCATCCTGCTGTTCGTGCTGCTGACCATCGCCGGCATCTCCGGCTTCACCAGCATGCGGATCAACGACAATCCGGACGTCGACCTGCCCTTCGTGGTGGTCAGCGCCTCGCGTCCCGGCGCGGCCCCGACCGAGCTGGAGACCCAGGTCACCCGGCTGATCGAGGACTCGATCGCCGGCCTGGGCCAGGTGCGCCATATCAGCTCGACGGTCGGCGACGGCTATTCCTCGACCTTCATCGAGTTCGAGCTGGGCGTCGATCACGAGCGGGTCACCAACGACGTCCGCAACGCCATGGCCAATCTGCAGAGCTCCCTGCCCCAGGACATGCAGATCCCCAATGTCACCCGCATCGACATCTCGGGCGACGCGCTGATCACCTATGTGGTCCAGGCCCCGACCCTGACGCCCGAGCAACGCAGTTGGTTCGTCGACAACGACGTCAGCCGCGCCCTGCTGGCCATCAAGGGCGTCGGCCAGGTCAACCGCCAGGGCGGCGTCAGCCGCGAGATCCAGGTGGCTCTCGATCCCGACCGGCTGTCCGCGCGCGGCGTCACCGCCGCCCAGGTCAGCCAGGCCCTGCAGTCGGCCAACGCCGACCTGCCCGGCGGCCGCGTCACCGTCTCCGGCTCCGAACGCGCCATCCGCACCCTGGGCGCGGCCGGCTCGGTCGACCAACTGCGCGAGACCCGCGTCCAGCTGGGCAACGGCGAAACCGTGCGCCTGGGCGATCTGGGCGACGTCGAGGACCGCTGGGCCGAGCCCCGCAACCGCGCGCGCTTCGACAACCAGGAGGTCGTGACCTTCAACATGGTCCGCTCTCGCGGCGCCAGCGAGGTCAAGGTCGCCGAGAAGATCCGCAAGGAAATCGAGAAGCTCGACAAGACCCATCCCGAGCTGAAGATCGTCGAGCTGACCTCGAACGTGAAATACATCGAGCAGAGCTACTTCGCTTCGCTCGAAGCCCTGGGCCTGGGCGCCCTGCTGGCCGTGCTGGTGGTGCTGCTGTTCCTGCGCGACTGGCGGGCGACGTTCCTGGCGGCCGTGGCGATCCCGCTGTCGCTGTTGCCGACCTTCGCGCTGATGGCGCCGCTGGGCCAGTCGCTGAACGGCGTCACCCTGCTGGCCCTGTCCCTGACCGTCGGCATCCTGGTCGACGACGCCATCGTCGAGATCGAAAACATCGTCCGGCACATGCGCGGGGGAAAATCGCCCTATGACGCGGCCATGGAGGCCGCCGACGAGATCGGTCTGGCCGTCGTCGCCACCACCTTCACCATCGTAGCGGTGTTCGCGCCGGTCGGCTTCATGCCCGGCATCGTCGGCCAGTTCTTCAAGGCCTTCGCCCTGGCGGCCTGCATCTCGGTGCTGTTCTCGCTGGTGGTCGCCCGCATGCTGACGCCGCTGATGGGCGCCTACATGCTGAAGGCCCACAACAAGCCCGACGCCGATCCGTTCTGGATGGGCCCCTATCTCAAGGCTCTGAACTGGGCGCTCGGCAACAAGATCAAGGTGGCCTTGCTGGCCTTGCCGATCCTGGTCGGTTCGTTCCTGCTGGCCCAGAAGCTGCCGTTCGAATTCCAGCCGGCGGCCGACCGCGGCCGCGCGCCGTTCAGCGTCGAGCTGCCTCCGGGCGCCACCCTCGACGAGACCGACGCCATCGTCATGCGGATGACCCGCGAGCTGGAAGCCCGTCCCGAGGTGACCGGGGTCTACGCCTCGGTCGGCAGCGACGGCGTCAACCAGGCTCGCGTCACGGCCGACCTGGTGCCGAAGGGCCAGCGGGTCAGCCAGCGCGACTTCAGCCGCCAGATGGTCGACCAGTTCAAGGCGATCCCCGGCGCGCGGATCGGCGCGGGCGGCAACAACGGCGGCGGGCCCAGCGACGGCTCGGCCTACACCCTGCGCCTGATCGGCGACAACGGTCCGCAGCTGGAAGCCGCGGCCCGGGCGATCGAGGCCCAGATGCGCGGCGTGAAGGGCCTGGCCAACGTGGTCAACACCGCGGCCATCGCCCGTCCCGAGATCATCGTCACGCCCAAGCCCGACCAGGCCGCGCGGGCCGGGGTCTCGGCCGGCGCGATCTCGCAGGCCGTGCGCGTGGCCACCATCGGCGACATCGACCAGTCCCTGCCCAAGTACAATCTGGGCGACCGCCAGGTGCCGATCCGTCTGCGCCTGACCGACGACGCGCGCGAGAACATGTCGGTGCTGGAGACCCTCAAGGTTCCCTCCAGCCACGGCGGTTCGGTGCCGCTGAACGCGGTGGCCGACGTGCGCTTCGGCGCCGGGCCCTCGCAGATCTCGCGCCAGGACCGCTCGCGGGTGGCCGAGATCACCGCCGAGCTGGACGGCATCGTCGTCGGCGACGCGGCCAAGGCCGTCCATGCCCTGCCGGCGGTCAAGAACCTGCCGGCCGGCGTAAAGGAAGCCCCGGCCGGCGACGCCGAGTTCATCGCCGAGATGCTGACCGGCTTCGTCGCCGCGTTCATCACCGGCATCCTGCTGATGTACGTCGTGCTGGTGCTGCTGTTCCGCAGCTTCGCCCACCCGGTGACCATCATGGCCGCCCTGCCCCTGGCGATCGGCGGGGCCTTCGCCCTGCTGGTGCTGGCCAAGAGCAGCTTCTCGATGTCGACCCTGATCGGCATCCTGATGCTGATGGGCATCGCGGCCAAGAACTCGATCCTGCTGGTCGAGTACGCGATCATGGCCATGAAGGGCGGCATGACCCGCAAGGAGGCCCTGATGGACGCGGCCCACAAGCGGGCCCGGCCGATCATCATGACCACGGTCGCCATGGCCGCGGGCATGATGCCGGTGGCGCTCGGCTTCGGCGCCGACGTCGAGTTCCGGGCCCCGATGGCCATCGCGGTGATCGGCGGCCTGATCACCTCGACCTTCCTGTCCCTGCTCTACATCCCCGTGGTGTTCGTGTTCATGGACATGCTGAAGAACTGGTCGGGCAAGATCATCGACAAGCTGTTCCAGCACCAGAAGCGCGCGCCCAGTCATGCCCAGCCCGGTCACGGCCATGGTCACGGGCATCAGCCCGAGCCGATCGTCAGCGGCGGCCGGGAGCTTTAACCCCGGTCCAGCCCGTCGAGCGACAAGCCAAACCCCTCGCCCCAGCGGCGAGGGGTTTATTTTTGGCTTGTCCCCGCCCTCGGCATCGGGTCTCGATCAGGGCAGCCGGCGCGACTCGCCGCTCCAGGGCCCGACGATGAACTCCGATCTCGACACCGACACCGCCGCGGCGCGGGCGCTCTTCCAGTCGCTGGAAGGCATGGAAGGGCTATCGCGGCCCGAGCCCGCCGTCGCCGTGCGCGCCAAGCCCCGCTTCCCCGGCCAGGCGGCCCTGATCAAGCTCTATCCCGGCGTGCTGGTGGCGGTGACCATCGCCCTGGCCTCGCAATGGCTGGCCCAGCACTACGGCGCGCCGGTCATGCTGTTCGCCCTGCTGTTCGGCATGACCTTCCATTTCCTGCACCAGGAAGGCCGCTGCATCCCAGGCATCGAGTTTTCGTCCAAGGCGATCCTGCGCTTCGGCGTGGCCCTTCTGGGCGCGCGGATCACCGCCAGCCAGATCCTGGGCCTTGGCCTGACGCCGATCATCACGGTGATCATCGGCATCGGCTCGACCATCGCCCTGGGCGCCTTCCTGGCCAAGCGCATGGGCCTGCGCTCCAGCTTCGGCGTGCTGTCGGGGGGCGCCGTGGGCATCTGCGGGGCATCTGCGGCCCTGGCCATCGCCTCGGTTCTGCCGCGCGGCAAGGACGCCGAGCGCGACACCATCCTGGCCGTCGTCACGGTCACGGCCCTGTCGACCATCGCCATGATCACCTATCCGCTGCTGACGGCGGCGCTGCACCTGGACCACACCCGGGCGGGGATCTTCCTGGGCGGCACGATCCACGACGTCGCCCAGGTGGTCGGGGCCGGCTACATGATCTCGCCTCACACCGGCGACGTGGCGACCTATGTGAAGCTGCTGCGCGTGACCATGCTGCTGCCGGTGGTGTTCACGATCGCCTTCGTCGTGGCCCGCATGGGTCCGGGCGTGGCCGGCGGCGCCAAGGCCACCGTGCCGCTGTTCCTGATCGGCTTCGCGGCGCTGGTCGTCATCAACAGCCTGGGCTGGCTGGCCAAGCCGGTCACCGACGCGGCCAACGAGATCTCGCGCTGGTGCCTTGTCACCGCCATCGCCGGCCTGGGCATGAAGACCTCGTTCAAGGACCTGATGACCGCCGGCTGGCGGCCCGTGGCCCTGATGGTCTTCGAGACCGTGTGGATCGCCGGCGTGGTGCTGGTGGCGGTGACGTTCTTCACCTAGCCGCGGTCTGGGCCGGCGCCGCCCTCAGGGCCTGCGCCACCAGCGGCGCCAGCTTGCCGCCGATGACCCGCGCGCCCGCCGCGTTGGGATGGATGCCGTCGCCCTGCATCATCTGCCGCGAGCCGCCCACACCGGCGAGGATGTTGGGATAGAGCGGCGCGGAAAACTCCCGCGCCAGGGCCGGATAGACGGCGTTGAACTCGCGCGCATAGGCCGCGCCGATCAGCGGCGGCGCCCCGACCCCGACCAGCAGCACCCCGATCCGCCGGTTGCGCAGGCTCTGCAGGATGGCGCGCAGATTGGCCTTGGTCACTCTGGGCTCGATCCCCTGCAACAGGTCGTTGCCGCCCAGGGCCACCACGCACAGGGCGGTGTCCGGCGCGACGCTGAAATTGACCCGCGCCAGGCCGCCGCCGCTGGTGTCGCCCGACACGCCCGCCGCCCGCACCTGGGCCACGACGCCCAGCCGGGTCAGGGCCGCCTGCAGCTGGGCCGGCATGGCGTCGCGAGCTGGAAGC
>NZ_JBFTZS010000340.1:0-5183 GCF_056406675.1 Caulobacter sp. P1_B12_2
GGGGCCGAGACCCTGGCGGACGCCCTGGCCCTGGCCTATCAGACCAACCCCACCCTGCAAGGCCAACGCGCCAACCAGCGCGTCACCGACGAGGGCGTGGTCCAGGCCAAGACCGCGTTCCGCCCGACTCTGAACGCCTCGGCCGACGCCACGGCCTCGCGCACTGAGCTGGCCAACGATGTGATCGTGGGCGGCGTAACCCGCGACCACACCAGCGGCAGCGGCAGCGGCGCCAGCCTGGCCCTGCAGCAGCCGCTCTATACGGGCGGCCGCGCCAGCGCCAACCTGAGCGCCGCCCAGGCCGACGTGCTGGCCGGCCGCGAGGACCTGCGCAGCGTCGAGCAGTCGGTGCTGGGCAACGTCATCCAGAGCTATGTCGATGTTCGACGCGACCAGGAACGCCTGCGCATCGCCCAGGAGAACGTCAGCGTCCTGAACCGCCAGCTGGAAGAGTCCAAGGCGCGCTTCGAGGTCGGCGAGATCACCCGCACCGATGTGGCCCAGTCGGAAGCCCGCCTGGCCGCCGCCCAGGCCAGTCAGTCCTCGGCCCAGGCCATCCTGGCCGCCAGCCGCGCGGCCTACGCCGCCGTGGTCGGCCAGAACCCCACCGACCTGGCCCCCGAGCCGTCCCTGGCGGCCCTGTTGCCGAGCAGCGTTGAGCAGGCCTTCGACCTGGTCGACAAGAACAACCCGCAGATCCAGGCCGCTCGCTACGCCGAGCAGGCCGCCGCGGCCCGCGTCGCGGTCGCCAAGGCCGCCTATCGCCCGACCGTCGGGGCCCGCGCGGGCCTGGACACCGACGCGACCCGCACCAACGGCACCGGCCGGGACTTCGGTGACTACAACCGCGGTTACACCGCCTCGCTGACCGCCTCGATTCCGCTCTTCACCGGCGGCCTGACCAGCTCGCAGGTGCGCGCCGCCACCGAACGTGAGAACGCCGCCCGCATCGCGGTCGAAGGCGCCCAGCGCGGGGCCCTGCAACAGATCTCCACCGCCTGGAACAACCTGCTGGCCTCGCGCGCCAACCTGGTGTCGAACGAAGAGCAGGTCCGGGCCACGCGCATCGCCTTCGAAGGCGTGCGCCAGGAACAGCAGGTCGGGCTGCGCACCACCCTGGACGTGCTGAACGCCCAGCTGGAACTGGCCAACGCCGAGGTGGCCCTGGTGGTCGCCCGCCGCGACGAATACGTGGCCAGCGCCAGCGTGCTGCAGGCCATGGGCGTGTTGAACGTCGCCAACCTGGCCCCGGCCGTCGAGCGCTACGACCCGGTCAAGTCGTACGACAAGGTCAACCACGCCTTCGGCTGGGTGCCGTGGGAGCCGGTCGTGCAGGGAATCGACAAGGTCGGCGCCCCCTCGACGGCGGTCAAGGGCGGGTCCGCTCAAGCGACTCCCGTGGCCGCCAAGTAGGGCGAAATGGCGCGCCCGCCATCCTTGAGCTTGCTTAAGGCGCGCAAGTCTGCACCATCGCTGTAAGCGCCTGCTTGGGCGCTTACAGGATTCGTACCCCTTCGAGACGACTCGCACATGTCCGACCAGAGCCCCCAAGAACCGACGATGGAGGAGATCCTCGCCTCCATCCGGCGCATCATCTCGGAAGATGACGCGCCGGCGGAGGAGGCCGCAGCGGCGCCCGAAGCCGAACCCGCGGCCTTCGAGGAAGCGCCGGCCGAGGACGATGTCCTGGAGCTGACCGACCCGATCGAGCCGGCCTCGCCGGTCGAGACCCTGGGCGACATCGACGTCTATTCGCCGGAGCCCGAGCCGGAACCCGCGCCGCCGCCGGCTCCCGCGCCCGAGCTGGAGCCGATTCAGGGCTTCTCGCGCGATGAAGTTGCCGAGAACCTGGTGGGCGACCACGCCGCCAGCCTGGCCGCCACCGCCTTCGGCAGCCTGAGCTCGGCCCTGCTGATGCCCAAGGACGGCCGCACCCTGGAAGACGTCGTGCGCGAACTGCTGCGCCCGCTGCTCAAGGAGTGGCTGGACCAGAACCTGCCGCGCATCGTCGAGGCCAAGGTCGAGGAAGAAGTACACCGCATCGCCCGCGGTCGCGGCTGATCCACGGCCGACCCCGCCTTCTTGGCGGATACGGGCGGAAATTCGAAGGCGGTCGCTCCGGCGGCCGCCTTTTTCCGTCCTAAAAATCCTAGTTGAACCAAGGCCCACGGTTTCGCCGGGCGGCCGCAGATGGCATACCCGCTCCGCCATGCTTGAAAAGACCTTCGATCCCAAATCCGTCGAACCCCGCCTGTACGCCGCCTGGGAGGCCTCCGGGGCCTTCAAGCCGAGCGAAGCGCCCGGCGCCGAGTCGTTCACGATCGTCATCCCGCCGCCCAACGTCACGGGCAGCCTGCACATCGGCCACGCGCTGAACAACACGCTGCAGGACGTGCTGACGCGCTTCCACCGCATGCGCGGCAAGTCGGCCCTGTGGCTGCCGGGCACCGACCACGCGGGCATCGCCACCCAGATGGTCGTCGAGCGCCAACTGGCCGCCGCCGGCAACATCGGCCGCCGCGAGATGGGCCGCGAGGCCTTCGTCGAGAAGGTCTGGGCGTGGAAGGCGGAGAGCGGCGGGGCCATCACCAACCAGCTGCGCCGCCTGGGCGCCAGCTGCGACTGGTCGCGCGAGCGCTTCACCCTGGACGAGGGCCTGTCGGCCGCCGTCCGCAAGGTGTTCGTCCAGCTCTACAAGCAGAAGCTGCTCTATCGCGACAAGCGCCTGGTCAACTGGGATCCCCAGTTCCAGACCGCCATCTCCGACCTCGAGGTCGAGCAGAAGGAGGTCGACGGCGCCTATTGGCACTTCGCCTACACCCTGGCCGACGGCGTCACCTACCAGCACCCGGTCGCTTTCGACGAAGACGGCAAGGCTGTCGAGTTCGAGACCCGCGACTTCATCGTCGTGGCCACCACGCGTCCGGAGACGATGCTGGGCGACACCGCCGTGGCGGTTCACCCGAGCGATGAGCGCTACAAGGACCTGGTCGGCAAGGACGTGGTGCTGCCGATCGTCGGCCGCCGCATCCCGATCGTCGCCGACGACTACGCCGACCCGACCAAGGGTTCGGGCGCGGTCAAGATCACGCCGGCCCACGACTTCAACGACTTCCAGGTCGGCAAGCGCCATGGCCTAGCCTCGATCAACATCCTGACGCCCGACGCGCGCCTGAACGACGACGTGCCGGAAGCCTATCGCGGCCTGGACCGCTTCGTGGCCCGCAAGGCGATCGTCGCCAAGGCCGAGGAAGACGGCTGGCTGCGCGAGATCGAGAAGACCCGGCACATGGTCCCGCACGGCGACCGCTCGGGCGTGGTCATCGAGCCTTACCTGACCGACCAGTGGTACGTCGACGCCAAGACCCTGGCCCAGCCCGCCCTGAAGGCGGTCGAGAACGGCGACACCGTCTTCGAGCCCAAGAACTGGGAAAAGACCTATTTCGAGTGGCTGCGCAACATCGAGCCCTGGTGCGTCTCGCGCCAACTCTGGTGGGGCCACCGCATCCCGGCGTGGTTCGGGCAGGACGGCCACATCTTCGTCGAGGAGACCGAGGAAGAGGCCCTGGCCGCCGCCATCCTGCACTATGGCGACGAAGCCCCGATCCTCAAGCGCGACGAGGACGTCCTCGACACCTGGTTCAGCTCGGCCCTGTGGCCGTTCTCGACCCTGGGCTGGCCCGAGAAGACCGACGACCTCGCTAAGTTCTACCCGACCAGCACCCTGGTCACCGGCTTCGACATCATCTTCTTCTGGGTCGCCCGGATGATGATGATGGGCATCCACTTCATGGGCGAAGTCCCGTTCAAGCAGGTGTTCATCAACGCCCTCGTCCGTGACGAGAAGGGCGCCAAGATGAGCAAGTCCAAGGGCAATGTGATGGACCCGCTGGTCCTGATCGACGAACTGGGCTGCGATGCGGTGCGCTTCACCATGACCGCGATGTCGGGCCAGGCGCGCGACATCAAGCTTTCGAAGCAACGCATTGAAGGTTATCGCAACTTCGGCACCAAGCTGTGGAACGCCTCGCGCTTCGCCCAGATGAACGAGTGCGTCCGTGTCGAGGGCTTTGATCCCTCCACCGTCCAGCAGCCGATCAACAAGTGGATCCGCGGCGAGACGGTCAAGACCGTCGCCGAGGTGACCCGCGCCCTGGAGGCCCCGGCCTTCAGCGACGCCGCCGACGCGCTCTACAAGTTCATCTGGAACGTGTTCTGCGACTGGTATGTCGAGCTGGCCAAGCCGATCCTCAATGGCGACGACGCGGAGGCCAAGGCCGAGACCCGCGCCACGGCCGCCTGGGCGCTGGACGTGATCCTCAAGCTGCTGCACCCGGTCATGCCGTTCATCACCGAGGAGCTGTGGGACAAGACCGCCGAGTTCGGCGCGCCTCGCGAAGGCATGTTGATCGTCGAGAAGTGGCCCGAGCTGCCCGACAGCTGGATCGACGCCGACGCCGAGGCCGAGATCGGCTGGCTGGTCGACGCGGTCGGTGAGATCCGGTCCCTGCGCAAGGAAGTCAACCTGCCGGCCGGCGCCAAGCCGCCGCTGACGGTGATCGGCGCCAACGCCGAGACCAAGGCGCGCCTGTCCCGCCACCGCGACCTGCTGCTGACCCTGGCCCGCCTGGACAGCGCCCGCGAGGCCGACACGGCCCCGACCGGCGCCGTGCCGTTCGTGCTGGGCGAGGCGACCGGCGCCCTGGCCATCGCCGAGTTCATCGACCTGACGGCCGAGAAGACCCGCCTGACCAAGGAAATCGCCGGCCACGTCGGCGAGATCGAGAAGACGGGCAAGAAGCTCGGCAATCCGGACTTCCTGGCCCGGGCCAAGGAAGAGGTGGTCGAGGAAAATCGCGAACGCCTGGCCGAGGCCGAGGCCGCCAAGACCAAGCTGGAAGCGGCCTTGGCGCGTCTGGAAGCGGTGGGGTAGGGCTCTCGTCGCGAACCCACCGGCCTCGGCGGGTTTGCGACTAGGGCTGCGGCCAGGCCGGCTTGTCGGTCTTGGCTCGCTTGTAGGGCATGACGCCGCTCGCCAGGTGGAACGGATCGCCCGATCGCCACTCCGACGACGAGAACACGCTGTTGCCCAGCGCGAACCAGGCGTTCTCGCATTCTTCCTGGCCGGGACCGGCGCCGGTCACCGGATTGCGGCCCTCGGGATAGCTGAAGCAGACCTCGGC
>NZ_JBFTZS010000341.1:0-5182 GCF_056406675.1 Caulobacter sp. P1_B12_2
CTGGAAGATCGTCCACGTCCACGAGTCCGTGCCGTTCCTGATGGACGGCAGCTTCAAGGCCGCCCTCGACCTCAAGCCCTGACCCGCAACCGTCACGACAGGAGACACGCTCATGACCGACGCCCAACAAGAGATGCCCGCCCTGCCGCCCGTTTCCGGCGGCATCGTGCCCTACCTGCAGGCGAGCAACGCCGGCCAGGTGGCTGACTTCTACGTCAAGGCCTTCGGGGCCCAGGATCTGTACCGCATGCCGCCGGACGAGCAGGGCCGGACCATGCACATCCATTTGCTGATCAACGGCAATTCGCTGATGCTCAGCGACGCCTATCCCGAGCACGGCTATCCGGTGGAAAAGCCCGGCGCCTTCACCCTGCACCTGCAGGTCGACGACGTGGACAAGTGGTTCGAGCGGGCGACCGCGGCCGGCTGCGAGACCACCTTGCCGGTGCAGCTGATGTTCTGGGGCGACCGCTACGGCCAGCTCAAGGACCCGTACGGCTTCTCGTGRTCGATCGCCACGACGCCCAAGGCGTAGAGTGCGGCAAGGGAGGCGAGCCCGGCGGGCTCGCTTCACCACAATAGGGAGGGGACACCATGCTCAAGATCATCGCTATCGTCATCGGCGTCGCGATCGTCGCCCTGCTGGGCTTCGCGGCGACCAAGCCCAACCATTTCCGCGTCGCCCGTTCGACCGTTATCAACGCGCCGCCGGAAAAGATCTACGCCCTGCTGGACGACTTCCACGCCTGGGGCGCCTGGTCGCCCTACGAGAAGCTGGATCCGGCCATGAACCGCACCTATGGCGGACCGGCCCGGGGTCTCGGCGCGACCTACGCTTGGAGCGGCAACGGCAAGGCCGGGGCAGGGCGCATGGAGATCGTCGAGGCCGCCGCCCCGTCGAAGCTGGTCACCAGCCTGGACTTCACCAAGCCGTTCGAGGCCCACAACAAGGCGATCTTCACTCTGGTCCCCGAGGGCGCGGCCACCCGGGTCACCTGGGCCATGGAGGGGCCGTCGCCGTTCCTGTTCAAGGTGATGGACGTGATCTTCAACATGGACCGGATGGCCGGCAAGGACTTCGAGGCCGGTCTGGCCAGCCTGAAGGCGGAAGCCGAGAAGTAGGTCCGGACGCGGCTGGGGACGGGCGCATGCGCCTGTCCTCAAACCCAGGCACGATCTAGCAGTCGAGGAACTTCACGTCCGAGGCGGCGCGGCGCATGTCGCTGGCGCTGAACAGACTGGACAGGCCCAGCAGGGCCGGGCGGCCGGACATGCGGAACACCGGCAGGTCGGCCAGGTAGTAGCTCATCCGCCCCTTGGCCCGGTAACGACGCGCGAAGGCCTCCAGGTCCAGCAGGTCGCCGATCGCCTCCAGCAGGGGGCTGTTGAGGAACACTCCGCCCCGGGCGGCGAACAGCAGCGCCATGTCGCCGGCGAAGCCGCCCAGCAGGGCGCTGAAGATCGATATCGCCTCGCGGGCCTGGGCGTCGCCGGCCCGCGCGCGCTCTATGATAACGTTGTCATTTTCGGGCGCGAGAAGGGGGTCTCCGTCGCCGACCAGCGCGCAGTGGATATCTCCCAGGCCTTCCTTGGACAGCAGGCGCTCGGCCGAAACGTCGCCGCGCCGGGCGCGGACGGCCGAGAAGATCGGCGCCTCGCGGGCCTCGACCGGGCAGAAGTCCATGTGGCCGCCCTCGCTGGGCACGGCCAGCCAGCCGTCGCCGCGCAGCGGGGCCAGGCCCGCCACGCCCAGGCCGATGTCGGGACCGAGCACGGCGATGGCCGCGCTACGGGCGGCCTTGCCGGGATGGATCACGCCCAGCTCGGCCTCGGCGACCTTGGGCGCGCCCAGGGCGCAGGCAGTGAAGTCGTTGACGAGATAGACCCTGGGCGTGCGAAGGACATGGCGCAGCCAGGTGAGGGAAACGCTCATGCCCGTGCTGGTGACGATCACCGTCCCGTCGATCTCGGGGCCCGCGGCGCTGACCGCCGCCCCCACCAGTTCGTCCGGACCCAGTTCGGCCAGGATGGACTTGAGGCCGGTCTCCAGTTCCAGCGAGGTGGAGCCGGGCAGAACGCGATGTTCGCCGGGCGCGTCGCCGGGGCGGGCCAAGGCGACGATCAGGTCGCGACCGTTCACGTCGGCCAACAGCGCTACGCCGTGGGTCATCGGGCAGTCCTTTTCGTTTCCTCGATCGGGCCGGTCTTCGCCGGCTGAGAGTCACCATAGTGTAAGCCGGTTACCGGCCAAATAATGACGTTCTTCAAACTCTTTGAGGCATTTCGCGGGGATAACCGCGCCCAGCGACGTGGTCAGCGGCAAATAAACCTTTCCGCTGCACCGCCGATTAACGCCGCCGCGCGTTGGTACGGGTATGTCGAAGTTTGGTTCTGACGGGGCTCCCGACCGGCGCGCCGGCGCGCGTACCACGATGCAACATCCCGGGAAGGTGCTGTGCGGCGCCTTCGCGTGGGACTGCGTCGTGCGCGATCAATCCGACACCGGCCTGCGCATCCAGATGCTGTCCAGCGCCACGCCGCCCAGCAATGTGCAGCTGGTCGATCTGGTCAGCGGTTACGCTCACGAGGTTAAGGTGGTCTGGCAGAAGGACCGGGAATTCGGCCTCAAGACCCTTCGCAGCCACGACCTGCGAGGCTTGGCGCCGGCCTCGCTGCAGACTGCCAAGCGCATCTGGCAGGCCAGTCAGCGCCGGGTTTCGGCCAGCTAGCCGATCCGCCCGGAAACCCAGCGGTCCAGAAACGATCAGGCCCCGGCGAGGGGGATCGCCGGGGCCCGAACGGACTAGCTGTCGTCGCCGGATCAGGCGGCGTTTTCGACCCGGGCGGCTTCTTCAGCCATGGCGCGAACCAGGTCGAGCACCTGACGACGCACGCGGCCGCGACCGATCTTCGGGAACACCTCGGCCAGTTCCAGACCCTCGGGGGTGGTCAGGAATTCCTGGACGATGCGCTCGGCTTGTTGGCCGACTTCGTCGCCGTCGGAGCCGTCCATCRGGTCGGCCAGGCCGTCGAAGAAGAACGACACCGGGACCTGCAGGGTCTTGGCGATCTCATACAGCTTTGAGGCGCTGACGCGGTTGGCGCCACGCTCGTACTTCTGCACTTGCTGGAAGGTCAGGCCCAGCGAGTCGGCCAATTGCTCCTGGCTGACGCCCAGCAGCTTGCGACGCATCCGGACGCGGCCACCGACATGCAGATCAACGGGATTCGGGCGCCGGCCCTCGGTTTCTTCGCTCAAGTTTCGCCTCCAAAGGTTGTCCAATCACAATGCCACGTCCAACACGTTCATGGAACGACGTACCGGCAAAGCGCGGCGTTAGGTCGCTGAGGTTTAGCTTATTAACCCCAAGCTTGCGCTAACGCACGGACGTACACGCCTAGATCGAGGCGATTTCCAGGCAAAATTGTTTCGGCGCCGCTGCAAGGCCTAGGCGTTGAGTCGCTCCGGGAGCGGAACGTCTTGGCGCCCGGCCCAGGTTCGGCGAGCCGCGCTGGACGTGTCGTTGAGCCGGTACAGGGTTTCGGCGGTCAGAGCCTCGTCCCGGAGCGAACCGGGAGCGTACTGCGGAACCTGGGCGCGCCTTACCTGCCGTTGAACCTCGGCCAGCCCGCCGAAGGCGCGCAGGTCCAGCGCGTCGACGTGGTAGCCGGCCGGACCCGCGATCCCGAGCGACTCGCGCAGGCGATCCACCAGCGCCGCGGACACGGCCAGCTCCACCCCGGCCGCCACCCCCAGCGCATAGGGACGCGGCACGCCCACCAGCCTGGCGTCGATCGGCGCGTTCAGGGCGCTGGGGTACAGCGCCATGTCGATCACCCCGACGATGCGCCGCACGCCGTTCACCAGGGCTAGCTCTATCGCCGCCGTCCAGATGGCGGCGACGTGCGAGGGGTCGTGATGGTCGGTCGTCGTGAACAGGCCCGTCGCTTCCCAGACGTCGGGGCCCGTCTTGGGCGCCTCGCCGGGGGCGATCAGATCCGCGAACCGCTCCATCAGCCGGCAGCGCTGCTGGGTCGGGTCCAGCCTCAGCGCCCCCTCCAGCCGCATCCCGTCGTCGAGCGCCAGCAGATGGACGGTCCCGGCCTCGTCACGGTCGTCGTCCTCGAGGACGATCAGGTCGATCCAGCTATCCTTGACCGCCAGCCGCGCCCGGCGCTGGGCGCGCATCGCCGTCAGCTGGGGCGCGTAGAGGGCCCGGTTCTCCGACGTGACGATGTGGATCATGGCCGTCCCCTGGATTGGAGGGGGATTAGGCGACGGCCCGGCCTCGCGCGCGATAGGCCGAACGGCCTATGGCCTTGCCAGGGCGCGCCGCCGGGCGGAACATCGGGCCATGGCCACGCACGATCAAACTGAACGCTATCGCACCTTCGCCGCGTTCTACCCGTTCTACCTTACCGAACACGTCAACCGCACCAGCCGGCGGCTGCATGTGGTCGGCACGACACTGGTCATCGCCGCCCTGGTCTGCGGCGCCTTGCTCGACTGGCGGTTCTTCGTCGCCGCGCCGGTGATCGGCTACGGCTTCGCCTGGGTCGGGCACTTCGTGTTCGAGAAGAACCGGCCGGCCACGTTCAAGTACCCGCTCTACAGCCTGGCGGGCGATTTCCGGCTGTGGTTCGAGGTGGTGACGGGCAAGCGGCCGTTTTAGCGTTTGGGCTGAGTTTCTCTTCGCTTTTGCGATATTGCATCGCAGCAAAACCCGGTTCATGATCGTTGGTAATTAAGAACGATAAGAACGATCGGGAGCGCAGGATGTCAGGCAAGCCGTATCAGCACGCGCCGGATGCGCCGTGGATTTTCCGGACCTATGCCGGCCATTCCACGGCCGAGAAGTCCAACACGCTGTACCGGGCCAACCTGGCCAAGGGCCAGACCGGCCTTTCCGTCGCCTTCGACCTGCCCACCCAGACCGGCTACGACGCCGACCACATCCTGGCGCGCGGCGAGGTCGGCAAGGTGGGCGTGCCGATCAGCCATCTGGGCGACATGCGCCAGCTGTTCGACCAGATCCCGTTGGAGCAATCCAACACCTCGATGACCATCAACGCCCCGGCCGCCTGGCTGCTGGCGATGTACGTGGCGCTGGGCGACGAGCAGGGGGCCGACCGCAAGCTGTTGCAGGGCACCACCCAGAACGACCTGATCAAGGAATACCTG
>NZ_JBFTZS010000342.1:0-5164 GCF_056406675.1 Caulobacter sp. P1_B12_2
CCATCGTCGACCACCCCCTGGTCCGCCACAAGCTGACCCGGATGCGCGACAAGCAGACCTCGACCAAGACCTTCCGCGCCCTGATGCGCGAGACAGCGACCCTGCTGTGCTACGAGGTCACCCGCGCCCTGCCGACCCATACGGTGCTGATCGAAACGCCGGTGGCGCCGACCCAGGCCGAGGAGATCTCCGGCAAGAAGCTGGTCTTCGCCCCGATCCTGCGCGCCGGCCTGGGCATGGCCGAGGGCATGCTGGACCTGGTTCCCTCGGCGCGGGTGGCGCACATCGGCCTGTTCCGCGACCCGGACTCGCTGGAGGCGGTGGAGTACTACTACAAGACCCCCGAGGACATCGCCGACCGGCTGGTCATCGTGGTCGACCCGATGCTCGCCACTGGCCACACGGCGGTGGCCGCCCTGAACCTGCTCAAGCGCTCGGGTGTTAGCGACCTGCGCTTTGTCTGCCTGGTCGCTTCGGTCCAGGGCGTGGAGACCTTGCGCGCAGCGCATCCCGACGTGCCGATATGGACGGCGGCGGTGGACGCCGAGCTGAACGACCACGGCTATATCGTCCCGGGCCTGGGCGACGCCGGTGATCGGACTTTCGGCACGCGCTGACGAAAGACGGGTGACGGTCTTCCGCTGACCAAGCTTGGGCGTTAAGGCTTTCGCATGCCGTTCGCACCGCCCCTGATCTTCGTCGCCGACGATGATCCCGTCACGCTGGAGGTGGTCCAGCTCACGCTGGAGCATGAGGGTTTCGTCGTTCGGACCTTCGGTTCAGTGGAGCTGCTCTTGGCCGCCTTGGATCGCGAAGTCCCCGTTCTGGTGCTGATGGACGTACGCATGCCTGGGCAGAGCGGGCTGGACGGCCTGAAGGCGATCAAGGACTCGCAGAACGGCGCGACTCTGCCCGTGCTGATGCTGACCGGCGACGGCCGTCTGGACCGCATCGTCCAGGCCATGCAGCTGGGCGCGGCCGGCTATGTGATGAAGCCCTTCGAGCCGAAGCAACTGGCGGCCAAGGTGCGCGAGGCGCTGGCCTTGTCCTAGGCCGTTCGGGACTCAAGCGCCTCAGGCCGAGCCACGCAGGATTTTGCTCATCGCCTTGCCCTTGGCCAGTTCGTCGATGAGCTTGTCCAGGTAGCGGATCTCCCGCATCAACGGCTCGGCGACCTCTTCGACCCGCACGCCGCAGACCAAGCCCTTGATGTCGGCCCGTGCCGGGTTCAGTTCGGGGGCCTGGGCGAAAAAGGTCTCGAAGTCCGATTTCTCCGCTAGGTGGGCGGCGAACTGGTCCTGACTGAAGCCGGTCAGCCAGAGGATGATCTCGTCAACCTCGGCCTTCGTGCGCCCCTTCCTCTCCGCCTTGGCGACGTAAAGCGGGTAAACGCTGGCGAAGCTGGTCGTGTAGATCCGGTGCTTGGTCATCGACGAGCCACCTCCGCTGCAGGGCGTAGGTTACCGAAATGTCGGCCGCCGTGAAGGCGTCATCCGCCAGTAGGGCGAGCGCGCCAGCCGCCGGGTCACCCGCCTTCAGGCGCCGTCGCCCATATCCTAGGCGTCCAGCGTCACGTCGATCTTCATCTGGTCGTCGCCCGGATTGCCGATCACCTTGATGCTGACGCCCGACCACTTGGACCGGGGCATGTTCAGCGCCGGCTTGGACTTGCGATCCAGCACGGCGTTGCCCAGCGAGGGGTAGAGGTCGTTGGAGTCGCCGCGATTGCCCTGGCCGAAGATCTTGGCCAGGTCCCGGCGGTTGTCGGCCTGCAACAGCTCGATGGCCAGGCGCCCCTCGTCGTTGACGTCCTCGACGGCCTCGTCGACCACGTAGACGGCGACCCCCTGGTCTGGGAGGAAGGCGTCCTGGCTGCGTTTTCGCCGATATTCCACCAACAGGTACTGGCTGTCGGTCATGAAGGCCGAGTTGCGGATCACCACCGGCGCGCCGCCCTCGGCGGCGGGCTTGAGCACCACGCCCTTCTTGGATTCCATGATGATCTCCGGCTCGACCCAGCCGTGGAACATCCGCAACATGCCGTTGGGATAGACCGGCGTCAGGCCGGAATTGCCCCACGAGCCCGCCGCCATCAGGCAGTAGTTGCCAAGTCCGTTGGACTGGGTGCTCTGGGTGGCGCCGGTGTCGTAATAGTCGGCCCAGCGCGCGGCCAGATGGCCCCATTCATGGGCGCAGACACCGACCCGACAATCCTCGGGCACGGTCAGATAGGTGCTGACCGAGATGCCGTGGCCCACGTCCACGCCGTCGGGAATGATCCACTTGTGGCTCCAGATGTCGTTGCGGTCGCCCGTGGTCTCGGCGCCGCCGCCGGCATGAATCACGAACAACGCCGTGACCGCGCCTTCGCCCAGGGCGTCGAACGCGCCGAAGTCCACGCCGGCGAACTTGGCGGCCAGGACGGCGTCGCGGGCCATGGCGGGGGCGTTGCGGGGGAAGTTGTCGCTCATCCCAGAATTACCGTCGGCATAGAAGGCGATCGGATTGGGCATCCGGAACCAGCCGTGCACCTCGCCGGTGACGTCGATGCCGGCGCCGTCCCCAGAACCGTCCGTCCTCCAGCCGCTGACCTGCCGGTAGAAGTCGCGCATGCTGCCGGACGGGAACTTGCCGACGCTGAACAGCATCTGCTCGTACATGCCGGGGCTGTGGTCGTCGCCGTGGGGGCGGTCGGGGAAGTCGACCAGCAGCACCATGGTGCGAATCTCGCCCGCCAGCTTCTTGGACGGTTGGTCGATCCGCAGGGGGCCCTTGGTCCCGCCCAGCCGGATCTCGCCATCGTCCAGCCCGACATTGTTGGGGCCGCGCCGATTGGATCGCCAGACCTTGTAATAGGCCTCGAAGGTCATGTCCTTGTCGAGCCGCCCCTCGGCCAGCAGCGCCAGGTAGCGGGCGTAAAGCTGGGCGACCAGGCCCGGCGAGGCGGGCACAGCGCACTGTGCCCGTCGGCAGACGCATCCGGAAAACGGTTTGAACGCATAGCGCATGAAGCTCTCCACGAGACGCCCGAAGCGGCTCGTACAGTGCTCTAAAAGTGCATATCAGGCAAACTCAACCATAACGGACGGCGCCCGTTAGAACGGCCACCAGCCGCGCCACCAGTTCGCCAGCCCGTCCCAGAAGGCGGCCAGCCGCTCCAGGGGGTTCGGCGTGGTCGCCGTGGCCACGGGCTTGGGCGGCGGGGCGGGCACGAACCAACTGGGCGCGGCTGGCGGCGCACAGTTCATCCGCATGCCCACGCCCTTCAGATAGCCCCGGCGCACGGCGCCGGCCTGCACCGCCGCCTGCACGGCCTTGTCGTGCCTGGCCGCGCCGGTCAGTCTGCGCACCCAGCCGCGGAAGGGCAGGGCGTGCCGGGTGGTGTTGCGCACCTCGCCCACCCCCGCGCCATAGGCGGCGTCGGCCACCTTCTTGCCGCGCGAGCGGGTGTCGGGCGGCGGCGCCTCGTCCAGATCCGGACCCAGGGCGGCGTCCAGCCGACCGATCTCGCCGGCGAGCCCCTCGCAACGGTCCAGGCCGGTCATGTCGTAGGGGGTCTCGACCGCACGCAGCAGGACGGCGGGAATAGCGGTCCGCTTGAGGTTCAGGTCCTCCAGCGGCGCGGCGACGGCGTCGCGCAGGGTGTCCTTCTGCTGCATCGTGCCCGGATCGGACGCCAAGGCCGGCGCGGCGGGGCCGGCCAGCAGCAGGGTGCAGATCAACAGCGGGAGAGACGAGCGACGCATATGCCGAGATCGCCTGTCTTAGCTGCGCCGTGCAAGTGGATTCGCGGCTCGGGGGCGGCGGACGGGCGTGTCCCCGTCCGGCACGGTAAAAACCCCGAAAGCCCGGCGGGTAAAGCCCGATTGTGACGAACAGGCCCCTCCGGGATGCTTCGCGGCGTCGATCCTCTGGAATAGATCCATGAAACTCAAAATCATCGCCGTCACACTGTTGCTGAGCGCAAGCGCCACGCTGCCTCAGGCTCACGCCCAGACCTCCGCGCCCGACGCGGCCCTCGCGGCGCCGGACAAGCCGGTGACCGCCGCCGATCTTGAAGGCCTGCGCGCCGAGCTGCGCTCGTCGAAGAAGCAATTGACCGCGGCGACGCTGACGCTGAGCGACGCGGAGGCCACCCGGTTCTGGCCTGTCTACGACCAATACGCCGCGGAGGTGGCCAAGGTCAGGGAGGACCAGACGACCCTGATCGCCGAATACGTGAACACCTTCGGCAAGTATGACGACAAGGCCGCGACGAGCTTCATCACGCGCTGGCTGGATCTCGACGTCAGGACGACCGCCTTGCGCGCGAAATATGTGCCGATCGTCGGCAAGGTGCTGCCGGGGGTCAAGGCGACGACCTTCTTCCAGATCGATCGCCGCATCAGCATGGCCGTCGACCTGAAGGTCGCGTCGCTGTTGCCGATCCTGCAATCGCAGGCCGAGAAGTAGGGCGAGGGGCGGACACCCCGCCGCCCGCCGCGGTTCAGATCACCCCGGCCCGCAGCAGGTCGTGGACGTGCAGGATGCCGACCGGGCGGTCGTGGTCGACCACGAACAGCACGGTGATGCGCCGCTCGTTCATGATCTTCAGCGCCTCGGCCGCCAGGGCGCCGGGCGCGATGGTCAGCGGCGCGCGCGTCATGACCTCGCTGGCCACGTGGCTCATCAAGCCGTCCATGTGGCGGCGCAGGTCGCCGTCGGTGATCAGGCCGCTCAACGCACCGTCCGGAGCGACGACCCCGACCGCGCCAAAGCGCTTTTCGCTCATGACCAGCAGGGCCTCGGGCATAGGGGCGTCTTCGCGGGTCAGGGGCAGTTCGCCTTCGCCATGCATGAGGTCGCCGACCGTGCGCAGCATGGCGCCCAGCTTGCCGCCGGGATGGAAGATGCGGAAGTCGCTGGCGGTGAAGCCGCGTCGCTCCAGCAACGCCACGGCCAAGGCGTCGCCCACGGCCATCTGCAGGGTGGTCGAGGTGGTCGGGGCGTTGACCTCCGCCGTGGCTTCCGGCGCGTCGGGCAGCAGCAGAAGGATGTCGGCGGCCCGGCCCAACTGGCTGTCGGCGACGGCGGTGATGGCGATCAGCGGGATCGAGAATCGCTTGGCGTAGGCCAGGCTGTCGGACAGCTCGCGCGCCTCGCCGGACTTGGACAGGGCCAGCAC
>NZ_JBFTZS010000343.1:0-5163 GCF_056406675.1 Caulobacter sp. P1_B12_2
TTCCTGGACCTGGTCGGCGACTGGCGCGAGGCGGGCCCGTCCCAGGCCCTGCTGTGCGGCATGGTCGGGTCGCGCAACGGCTGGCAGGAGGCCGCCTACGCCCCCTGCCCGGCCAACGCCGCCGACATCCGCGAGCGGCTGCTGCACCTGGACGCCGACGGCCTGCCGGTCGCCATCGTCCCGGGCCTGTCGTGCCGCAACGCCCTGGGCGGGCCGGACGTCATGCGCGGCGAGGAGACCCAGATCCTGGGCGCCCTGTCGCTGAACCCGGACCTGGCCAAGGGCCGCCATCTGCTGGCCTTGCCAGGCACCCACACCAAGTGGGTCGTCGTCGAGGACGGCGCGATCGTCAGCTTCCTCACCGCGCCGGTCGGCGAGATCTACGCCCTGCTGCGCGAGCACTCGATCCTGGCCAAGGCGGCTCCCGGCGACGGTCCCGAATCTCCCGAGGGATTCGCCCGTGGCGTCGCCCGGATCGTCGAACACGGCCCCGCGCGGCTTCCGCACCTGATTTTCGAGACCCGCAGCCGACAATTATTGGACGGCCTGCCCAAGGACGAAGCCATGGGCTTCCTGTCCGGTCTGCTGATCGCCAGTGATACCGCAACCACCTCAAGCTGGTTTGGGGATCTGGGCCAGGTGTCGCTGATCGGCGCCCCCGCCTTGAGCGCCCTCTATGCCCAGGCCATCGCCGCCCATGGCGGCACAAGCGTGGCCGTCGATGGCGATGCGGCTGTCCTGGCCGGATTGACAACGTTGTCGTCAGCCTCAAACAGTGGAGTTCATGTCCTTGCCTAACCCCAGCGCCGCGAAGACCCCGCCGATCGTCGCCATCCTGCGCGGCGTGAAGCACGACGAGATCGTCGACATCGCCGCCGCCCTGGTCGAGGCTGGAATCGAAGCCATAGAAGTGCCGCTGAACTCGCCCGATCCGCTGGTGACCATCGGCAAGCTGTGCGCCGCGTTCGGCGACAAGGTTCTGTGCGGAGCGGGCACGGTCCTGTCGCCGGAAGCGGTCGACCAGGTGGCCGGCGTCGGCGGCAAGCTGATCGTCACGCCCAACATCGACGCCTCGGTGATCTCGCACGCCGTAAGCCTGGGCCTGACCGTCATGCCCGGCTTCGCCACGCCCAGCGAGGCGTTCGTCGCCGTCAAGGCCGGGGCCAAGGCGCTGAAGCTCTATCCCGCCGGCACCTACGGCTTCGGTCACATCAAGGCCGTGCGCGACGTGCTGCCCAAGGACATCGCGGTCTACGCCGTCGGCGGCGTGGGCGCGGCCAATCTGAAGCCGTGGATCGAGGCCGGCGTGGCCGGGATCGGCGTCGGCGGCGAACTCTACCGCCCAGGCTACAGCGCCGAAGAGGTCGGCCAGCGGGCCAGGACCCTGGTGGCGGCCTGGGCCGAACAGACCAAACAGTAAGCGTCGCAACAAGAATACGGCCCTAAGGGGGGACCCCAGTGAAAACCATCGATTTCGTCATCCTGGCGATCTACGCCGTCGCCATCTTCGGCCTGGCCCAGTGGGTTTCCCGCGACAAGGGCGGCCACAAGAAGGATTCCAACGACTACTTCCTGGCCGGCAAGGCCCTGCCCTGGTGGGCGATCGGCGCCTCGCTGATCGCCGCCAACATCTCGGCAGAGCAGATCATCGGCATGAGCGGCTCGGGCTACGCCCTAGGCCTGGCCATCGCTTCCTACGAGTGGATGGCGGCCCTGACCCTGCTGATCGTCGGCAAGTTCTTCCTGCCGATCTTCCTGAAGAACAACATCAGCACCATGCCGCAGTTCCTGGAGCAGCGGTACGGGCCCAGCGTCCGCAACGTGATGGCGGTGTTCTGGCTGATCCTCTACGTCTTCGTGAACCTGACCTCGATCCTGTGGCTGGGCTCGATCGCCATCCACACCGTGGCCGGCATCGACCAGATGCAGGCCCTGGTGATCATCGGCGTGTTCGCCCTGGCCTATCAGCTGTGGGGCGGCCTGAAGGCCGTGGCCCTGACCGACATCGTTCAAGTGGCCCTGCTGATCACCGGCGGCCTGATCATCGTCTACCTGTCGCTGACCAAGATCGGTAACGGCGACCTGCTGGCCGGCTTCAACCACCTGACCGCCCAGTTCCCCGAGAAGTTCGACATGATCCTCTCGAAGGACAACCCGCACTACAAGGACCTGCCGGGCCTGAGCGTGCTGTTCGGCGGCCTGTGGGTGATGAACGTCTCGTACTGGGGCTTCAACCAGTACATCATCCAGCGCGCCCTCGGCGCCAAGGACATCGCCGAAGCCCAGAAGGGCATCGCCCTGGCCGCTTACCTGAAGCTGCTGATGCCGGTGATCGTGGTGCTGCCCGGCATCGCCGCCCTGGTGCTGGTGCCCGGTCTGGCCAAGCCCGACCAAGCCTATCCGGAGATGATGAAGCTGCTGCCGCCCGGCGTTCTGGGCCTGGTGTTCGCCGCCCTGGTGGCCGCGATCGTCGCGTCGCTGGCCGCCAAGATCAACTCGATCGCCACCATCTTCACCCTGGATATCTACGCCAAGGCCAAGAAGGGCTCGAGCGAGCAGCATCTGGTCACCGTGGGCCGCATCACCGCCGTCGTCGCGGTGATCATCGGCATCGTCATGGCCAAGCCGCTGCTGGGCAAGGCCGAGCAGGCCTTCCAGTTCATCCAGGACTTCACCGGCTTCTTCACCCCGGGCATCGTGGTGATCTTCATGCTGGGCCTGTTCTGGAAGCGCGCCACCACCGCCTCGGCCCTGGTGGCCGCGATCGGCGGCGCGGCTCTGTCGGGCGCCTTCTTCGTGGCCGACAAGCTGGGCGTGTTCGTGATCCCGTTCATGAACCGCGTGGGTCTGGTGTTCCTGCTGACCCTGGCCGCCGCGATCATCGTCTCGCTGGTCGCGCCCCAGAAGAAAGAGGTCAACGTCGTGACGCTGGAGGGGGTCAGCTACAAGACCACCGCCGGCTTCAACATCGCCGGCCTGGGCGTGATCCTGATCCTTATTGCGCTGTACGCCATCTGGTGGTGAGGACCCGGGCGGCGTTTTCGTCGATGACCGCCCAAGCCTGAACCGAAAGCCCCGTCACGGTTGCCGTGGCGGGGCTTTCATCTTTGACATGATTGTTCCGGGCGTGAACGAAGCACGCTACACAAGATCTGACCTATTTCGACGACGACGCTTTTCGATACGCGCTTAGGGGGAACGAGCACTTGGTGATCCGTACGCAGCCGGGCCTCAGTCTGACCTATGGACTTGTCGAGTCCCTGGGCCAGGCCATTGTCACGGGTGAATACGTGGAGATCGGCTTCCCCACCGAAGGCGAGCTTTCCAAGCAGTTCGGCGCCAGCCGCACCGTCACCCGCGAGGCCGTCAAGATGCTGACCGCCAAGGGCCTGCTCAGCGCTCGCCCGCGCCACGGCACGGTGGTCGAACCCGAGAACGAGTGGAACCTGSTGGATCCGGACGTCCTGCGCTGGATGCTGGAGCGCAAGTTCAGCCTGCGCCTGCTGGCCGAGTTCACCGAGATGCGCCTGGGCATCGAGCCCGCCGCCGCCGCCCTGGCCGCGCGCAACGCCGACGAGACCGGGCTAGAGGGCATCCGCAAGGCGCTGAACCGCATGAAGTCTGCCGCCGGGGGCGAGGACGACCCGCTGTCGGCCGACATCGCATTCCACGTGGCGATCCTGAACGCCACCAAGAACCCGTTCTATCGCGACCTGCACGAGCTGGTGAACACCGCCCTGCGGATCTCGATCCGCTTCACCAACCGCATCAAGGGCCGCACGGCCTCGATCCCCTCGCACGAGGACGTGGCCGACGCGATCTTCGCCCGCGACGCCGAGGCCGCCCAGAAGGCCATGCAGATCATCCTGGTCGATGTGCTGGACCTGATCCGCGCCGCCTCGCCCGACACCGAGTCCGCTTCAGCCCGCCGCGACGCCTGACACCCGACATCTGATGGGGCGTTGCGCGACGGCGCTTTCCGGGTAAATCTGACAGCGTTGTCACGCCAAAAGGCGGGCAAGCGGCTCGCAGAAGCCTTCGAGGAAACGCCATGCCGTCCGCTTTCAAGACCCTGACCGCCTGCGCCGTGCTCTCCGCCCTTGCCGCCACGCCGGTCCTGGCCCGCGAGATCGCGCCCCGGGACCAGGTCAAGGCCATGACCCGGGGGATCAACGTCCTGGGCTACGATCCGATCTGGAAGGACCCGACCAAGGCCCGCTTCCAGATGCGCCACTTCAAGACCATCAAGGACGGCGGTTTCGACGCGGTGCGGCTGAACCTGCACGCCTTCTCGCACATGGACTCGGACAACCATCTGGACCCGGCCTGGCTGAAGACGCTGGACCAAGTCGTCCAGGCCGCCCTGGCCCAGAAGCTGACCGTCGTCCTGGACGAGCACAATTTCGGCGACTGCGGCACGGACCCCGCCGCCTGCAAGCCCAAGCTGATCGCCTTCTGGAAGCAGATCGGCGCCCGCTACAAGGACGCGCCGGACGGCGTGGTGTTCGAGCTGCTGAACGAGCCGAACAAGGGGCTGACCGACGATCTCTGGAACAGTTGGGTCGCCGAACTGCTGCCGATCGTCCGGGCCGACAATCCGACCCGCAACGTCATCGTCGGCCCGGCCTTCTGGAACAATATCGGCCACCTGGACCAGCTGAAGCTGCCAGAGAGCGACCGGCACCTGATCGCCACCGTGCACTACTACCTGCCCATGGAGTTCACCCACCAGGGCGCGCCGTGGAACCCCGACACGCCCAAGACCGGCGTCACCTGGGGCACGGTAGCCGAGCGCCAGCGGATGAAGGCCGACTTCGACGGCGTCCAGGCCTGGGCCAAGGCGCACGACCGCCCGATCCTGCTGGGCGAGTTCGGGGCCTACGACAAGGGCGACATGGCCTCGCGCGTCGCCTACACCGCCGCCGCCGCCCGCGAGGCCGAGGCCCGCGGCTGGGCGTGGTCCTACTGGCAGTTCGACAGCGACTTCATCGCCTACGACCTCAAGGCGGACGCGTGGGTGGCCCCGATCCACGGGGCGTTGGTTCCGAAGTAGGCCCCACCCAACCTTGTCCGGGATGACAACCGTTTGAGCTGAAAAGCCTCCAGACCTCTGATGACACGACGAGCATTTCGCGCCATGTCCTCCCCATCCGCGCCTCTTCC
>NZ_JBFTZS010000344.1:0-5160 GCF_056406675.1 Caulobacter sp. P1_B12_2
CGTCCAGGCTCGGCCTCGACGACCTGCGGCAACAGCGGGCCGGCCTCCGGAAAGGCCCTTGCCAGGAAGGCGTTCAGCGCCGCCGCGTCCAGCTTCAGTTCGGTGTCGTCGCCCATGCCGCCTCCCCTTGCGTTCAGCGCATCTCGACCTTGGTGGTGATGTTGTCGTCGCCGTTGCGGTCGATGACGATGTTGTAGGGGTCGATCCCCGCCACCGTCGGCGCGACCTTGGTCACGAAGGTCAGGGTCTGGGTCCCCGAGCGGATCGGCCTCCGCTCCAGCGCGACGACCTTGTCGGGACCAAAGTCCTTCTTGCCCGGCTCGCGGGTGAACAGCCCCACGTCCATCACCTCGGTCAGGGGAGCCTCGGTCTCCTTGCCGCGCCCGTCGGCGTAGAGCTTGCGGGCGTCGATCACCAGCGACACGTCATAGCGTCCGTCGGCGCGCTTGCGCACGCTCGCCGTCTTGGTCTTCAGGTCGTACAGGGTGATCTTCTCGAACAGGTCGGTGATCRGGGCCTGCTTGTCGGCAGGGACCTCGGCGCGCAGGGCGGCCAGGAAGTCCAGGGTGTTGGGATAGGGCGCACCCTTGAAGGCGTGGTCGGCGATCAGCTTGCGCAGCGCCCGGTTTACCGTCTCTTCGCCCACCTCGTGCTGCAGCCGGTACATGACCAGCGAGCCCTTGCGGTAGTGGATGTAGGGCTGGTTCTCGACCCGGGCCAGGGGCTGCTCCTCCAGCGGATCGCCGCCGCGGGCCCGCAGATAGCTGTTCAGCTCGAACTTCAGGAACTTGCGGATCTGGGCCTCGCCGTACATCCGCTTCATGACCATCAGGGCCGAGTACTGGGCGAAGGTCTCGCTCAGCATGGTGCCGCCCTGCTGGTCGGCGCCGATCACCTGGTGCGCCCACCACTGGTGGCCGATCTCGTGGGCGCCGACATAGGTGACCATGTCGATCTTCTCGGGATCGCTGTAGTCGGCGATGAAGAACAGATTCTCCGACCATGGAATGGTGTTGGCGAACGACTGTGCGAAGTCGGCGTAGCCGGGGAACTCCTGGAACCGCAGCTGGCGGAACTGGTAGGGGCTGAAATTGGCCTGGTAGTAGTCGAGCGAGGCCTTCATCCCGGTCTTCATCCGCTCGATGTTCCACGGGTGATGCGGGTCGTAGTAGATCGCCAGATCGACGCCCTTGTAGCGGTCGCGGGCCACGGCGTAGCGGGCCGACTGGATCGACAGATAGGGCAGGATCGGGGCCTCGGTGACGAAGCGGGCCGTGCGGCGATGGCTGTCGTTCTTCACTGGGCCCTTGAGGCGGTCCGACTGAAGCGAGGTGTAGTCGGAAACCTTGTAGCCCGGCGCGATCGGCGTCTGGTCGGCGTCGGTGGTCACGGTGATGTCCGACGAGACGAAGTCGGCGTCGTGGCGCAGGCCGTTGAACTGGCGGCTGGGGATGTCGCCCAGCTTGGCCATCCGCCGCTCGGGCGGCAGGCCGTACTTGCGGCGCTTGGCGCGATCCTGCAGCAAACCATCGCGGCTCATGCCCAGCATCGGCGCGATCTCGGTGTTGTCGATGAAGGTTCCGTTGTCGACCACCCGGGTGTCGTCGCCCCGGTTGCGGAAGCCGTGCTGGGAGCGCTGGGTGATGAAGCTCATCATCCGCCGCTCGCCCGGCTTCATCGGCGTGTCGAACGCGAAGATCCGGTAGTTGAAGCGGTCGAAGGTCTGCTTGGAGCGGGCGCCCTCGATCGACAGGCCCTTGACCTTCAGGTCGCGGTCGAAGCGGACGTGGATCTCCTTGAGGATCTGGCCGCTGCGGTTTTCCAGGGTGTAGACGCCCTTGGTGTGGACGCTCGGGTCGTGCGGATACAGGTCGACGTCCAGCTTCATCGCCACGACCTTCGGCTGCGGCGTGTTCTCGAAACGCAGCAGGGTCTTCTCGTAATCGGCCTGCCACTTCTCGTTGTCGATCCGCGTCCGATAGACGTTCCAGACATTGGTGTTCATGTAGATGAAGCCGCCGGCGGCGACGAACACCGCCGCCGCCACCGCGAAGGTCAGGCCGGCCTTGCCGGTCAGGCGGGACGGCAGGCGGCGCAGGCGCGGCCACAGCCGGGTCTCGGTCCCGCGACGCCACAGGGCGTAGGTCAGCACCACCAGGATCACCGCGAAGGCGCTCCAGTAGAGGCGGAACCACCACGCGCCGATCCAGAACTTGCCCAGGCGGTTCATGTCCGAGGTCGGGACGTTCGGCACGCCGCCGTAGTTGTAGAGATTGTGCTCGAAGCCGAGGTTCACGAAGGTCAGGGTGCTGACGATGTAGACCACCATCAGGCCCCAGCCGATGAACTTGTGGCCGGCGATCGACTGCAGAAACACCGCCAAGACCGCCACCAGGACCACGTCGACCGCCTGGGGCAGCAGGTACCAGAGCAGGTACTTGTCGAGTTCGAAATGGGCGTAGCCGTGGGCCAGCTGGCTGACCATCGCCGCCAGAACGCTGACCGCCAGGGTCGACAGCAGCACCAGCGAGATGGCCAGCACCTTGGGCGCCACGAAGGCCCAGTCGGCGGCCGGCGCGGAGTCGATGATCTCGTGGGTCCTGCGGTCGCGTTCGCGCCAGACCAGTTCGCCGGCGTAATAGACCGCGATGATCAGCGGGATCAGTCCGAACGAGCCGCCCAGGGGCTGCAGGAGCACGCGGGTCAGGGGATGGATCGCGCCGCCGTACGAGGCCGCGTCGGTGGCGAACCACAGGGCGCCAGCGCAGTTGACCAGGCCCAGGGCCAGCAGCACGAAATAGGCCGGGCTCTTGAACACTTGGCCCATGTCGAGCCGGGTGCGGGACACCAGCTGGGCCCAGGCCCACGCGGCGTCGTAGCGCGGAACCGCACGGACGGCGGACGCGGGCGGCGGCGCCTCGGCCTCGGCCTCGATCGACGGGGCGGCCTTGCGCTTGGTCCCGGCCCGCGCGCCCGACAGTTCGGCCGACTGGAACCGGAACAGGAAGAAGGCCAGGGCCAGGAAGCCGGCCGCGAGCACCAGCACGAAGATGCGGTTGAACAGCAGGGCGCCCGTCACCCCGGGGATCAGGGTGTTGCGCTCGCTGACCGTCCAGTACTTGGTCGCCAGGCTGTAGGCGGCCGTGCCCAGCGGTTCCCACAGGGCGGCGGCCTGCTCGAACTCGGGCTTGCCCAGGGCGATGTTGGCGACGATCCAGACCACCATGAAGGCGATGACGCCGACATAGGTCCACATCATCGAGCGGGTCACCGTGGCCAGGGCGAAGAACATCGCGCCGGTCAGCAGCAGCGACGGCAGGGCGAGGGCGACATAGGCGAAGACGTAGGCGTCCAGGCGGTTGGGACCCAGCAGCTCGGCGTCCACCCAGGGCATCAGCGAGCCCAGGAACACCGCCAGCGGCACGGCCAGGAACGACAGGGCCGCCGCGGTCAGGGCGCCCAGGAACCGGCCGTACAGATAGTCGAACTTGGTCAGGCGCGTGGCCCGCAGGATCGGGCCGAAGCCCGTCTCGTCGTCGCGCACCACCACGTTCGAGACGAAGGCGGTGGTGACGAACATGTAGAACAGCGAGAAGATCAGGTGGCTCTGGGCCAGGGCGTAGGGGCCGTTGCGGTGATCGCTGGGGCCCAGGCCGATGCTGACCTGGCTGATCGTGGTGGCCCCGAAGGCCAGCAGGAAGAAGATGACCGCCACCACCCAAAAGACGGGCGACTTCAGCTGGTAGCGGAGTTCGAAGCCCGCGATCTTGCCAAACATCGGCTCAGGCCGCGCGGCGGGTGTTGGAGAGGGTGGAGAAATAGACGTCCTCCAGTCCGCCCTCGACCCGGCTGAAGCCGTCGCCGGGGTCCTGATCGGCCAGGATATGGATCACGGTGCGGCCGCCCAGCAGGCGGGTGGAGATCACCTGGTGTCGGGCCTTGGCCGCCTCGAGCTCGGCCTTGTCGATGGTCTTGCGCCAGATGCGGCCCGACAGCTGGCGGACCAGCTCCTGGGGCGCGCCTTCCTTGACGATGCGGCCTTCGCAGATGATCGCCATGGCCGGGCAGAGGTCGGACACGTCCTCGACGATGTGGGTCGACAGGATGACCACCACGTTCTCGCCGATCTCGGCCAGCAGGTTGAGGAAGCGGTTGCGCTCCTCGGGGTCGAGGCCGGCGGTGGGTTCGTCGACGATGATCAGGCGCGGATCGCCGATCAGGGCCTGGGCGATGCCGAACCGCTGGCGCATGCCGCCCGAGAAGCCGGCGATGGCCTTCTTGCGCACGTCCCACAGATTGACCTGGTTGAGCAGGCTCTCGACGACTTCCTTGCGCTCCTTGGCGCCGGCTATGCCCTTCAGCACCGCCATGTGGTCGAGCATGTCGTAGGCCGAGACGCGCGGATAGACGCCGAAGTCCTGCGGCAGGTAGCCCAGGGTGCGCCGCAGCAGGTCGGGCGACTTGAGCACGTCGATGTCGCCGAAGCGGATATGGCCCGAGGTCGGGGCCTGCAGGGTGGCCACGGTGCGCATCAGGGTCGACTTGCCGGCGCCGTTCGGACCCAGCAGGCCGTACATGCCGCCGGGTATGGTCAGGCTGACCTCGTCGAGGGCCTTCACGCCATTGGCGTAGACGTGAGTCAGGTTCTCGATGATCAGCATCGTCGGTCCCGGGCCCCTTCGACGTCGGCATGGCGGGTTTTCGCCACAATTGCCTACCCGTCATGCCTTGTCGTCGCAGGTCGGGGCAAGTGAAAGAACGTTTAGATGAGCGTCGTGGCCGGCGTGTTGCAGGATCATGTCCTCACGAAGGTGACTTTTGGCGGAACGGGTTTGGGTCTAATCAGGCGCCATGACGCACTTCGCCTTTCCCCCGCCCGCCCAATCCACGGTTCCGGTCGAAGGCGGCGACTCCGTCTTTCCTGTCCGGCGGATCCTTTGCGTCGGCCGCAACTATGCAGCCCACGCCCGCGAAATGGGCGCCGACCAGCGCGATCCGCCGTTCTTCTTCGCCAAGCCGGCCGACGCCGTGATCCTGGGCGACAAGGTCCCCTACCCGGTCGCCACCCATGACCTGCACCACGAGATYGAGCTGGTGGTGGCCCTGAAGTCGGGCGGCGCCAACATCGCGGTCGAGGAAGCGATGAGCCACGTGTTCGGC
>NZ_JBFTZS010000345.1:0-5148 GCF_056406675.1 Caulobacter sp. P1_B12_2
CGCGGAGGCCGCTCATGACCTACTCCGTCAAGGAAATCTTCCTCACCCTGCAGGGCGAAGGCGGCCAGGCCGGCAAGGCGGCGGTGTTCTGCCGGTTCGCCGGCTGCAACCTGTGGACCGGCCGCGAGCAGGACCGCCACAAGGCCGTCTGCACCTTCTGCGACACCGACTTCGTGGGCACGGACGGCGAGGGCGGCGGCAAGTTCGCCACGGCGGACGCCCTGGCCGACGCGGTCGAGGCGGCCTGGACCGGCGGGCCGAGCGACCGCCTGGTGGTCTGCACCGGCGGCGAGCCGCTGCTGCAGCTGGACGCCGCCGCCATCGCCGCCCTGCACGCCCGCGGCTTCATGATCGCCTGCGAGAGCAACGGCACCGTCGTCGCGCCGGAAGGCATCGACTGGGTGTGCATCAGCCCCAAGGCCGACGCCCCCGTGGTCCAGACCTCGGGCCAGGAGCTGAAGCTGGTCTACCCCCAGGACAAGGCGCTGCCCGAGCGCTTCGCGGGCCTGGATTTCGAGCGCTTCTACCTGCAGCCGATGGATGGCCCGGACCGCGAGCGGAACACGCAATTGGCCGTCGCCTATTGCCTTTCGCACCCACAATGGCGTTTAAGCGTCCAAACACACAAATATCTCGGCCTGCCCTGACGGATAAGGCGCTCGACTTGGTGACAGGGTCGACGCGCTAGAGCCTCCCAGGCCTTGTCAAAAGAAGTACCTGATGAAGCCCGTCTTCGAGATCACGAAGGCCGCGCATTTCGATGCGGCCCATTACATCGAGCAAGGTCCCGCCGACCATCGCTACCGCAAGCTGCATGGCCACTCGTTCAAGGTCGAGGCCAGCGTGCGCGGCACGATGCAGGACGCCGGCTGGGTCGCCGACCTGGACGGGCTGGACGTCGCCCTGAAGGCGGTGGCGTCCGAGCTGGACCACGGCCTGCTCAACGACCGCCCGGGGCTGGAGAGCCCGACCCTGGAGCGCATCTGCCTCTATTTCGCCGACCGCCTGACGCCCCAGTTCCCGGGCCTGTCGCGCGTGGTGATCTCGCGCCCGACCATCGGCGAAAGCTGCGCGCTGACGCTCTGAATCGCCAATTCCGTCGTTATCGCCGCCAAGCGCAACTCAAGGCTTGATTGCGCGCCTGAATGGCGCAGCCTTGAGTCGTGTGCGACCCTGAGGCGGTGTCGTATCGCGGGGGCGGCAATGAACCAGGCGGCGACCGATCTTCTTCATCAGTGTTCAGCCCTGATCGACGCCTCTGGCGGCGGCAAGGATGCGCCTTGGTGGCCCAAGGAGGTGTTCACCCTCGCCTTCGGCGCCCTGCTGAGCCTGGGCGTMGCCTGGGTCGCCATCGCCTTCGACCGGCGCAAGGCGACGAACCAGGAACTGATAAAGAAGCGCATCGAGGTCTTTGAATTGATGGCGCCGAAGCTGAATGACTTGCTCTGCTTCGCCCGTTGCGTGGGGGGCTGGCGGACCCTGTCGCCGGGTCAAATGCTCAGACACAAGCGCGAACTCGACCGCCAGTTTCACATTTACGACGCGTTATTCTCCAAAGCGCTGGCCCGAGCCTATTTCAATCTGATCGCGGGCCAGTATTTCGCCACGTGGCTGGGCTCCGGCCTGGACGCGCGCCTGCGTGTGACGCCGGCGCGGTTGAAGTCCGAATGGGGCGTCAATTGGGATCCAGCCTGGGACGCATCGTTCTCGACGCCTGAAGACGCTACCCAGCCCGAACAGATCGCGGCGGCCTACAGGGCGCTGATGAACCAGTTTGCCGTTGAGATCGGCGCGCGGCCCGCGCCTTTCTGGCGGCTTGGGCGCTGAGAGACGACCACCAGCCGCATTGGAAAAACGCCGGTCTTCCTTCACGCGCCCGGGCGTCCTATCTCTGCCTCGCCGATGACGCCGGGGAGGGCCGCGAATGCTGTACATGCTGCTGTGCTACAACAACGAAGCCGAGGTCATGGGCTGGACCCCGGCGCAGGACGAGGCCGTGATGGGCCGGCTGTCGGTCGTCCACGACAAGCTGGTCGCCGAGGGCAAGCTGGGTCCCTCCGGCCGGCTGGACGCCACGGCCACCGCCAAGACCCTGGTCAAGACCGACGCCCCCTTCGTGATCGACGGCCCGTTCGCCGAGACCAAGGAACAGTTCCTGGGCTTCTACGTGCTGGACGTCGCCGACATGGACGAGGCCCTCGACATCGCCCGCGAGCTGGGCGTGGCCAATCCGGGCGGCGCCTATGAGGTGCGGCCGATGCGGCTGTACCTGCCGGGGGCGGTGACGGCGGGATAAGCTTTCTCGTCCCTCTCCCGCAGGGAGGGGGGCGACCCGTCACCCCGGCGCGTTGCCCTCGAAACGCACCGCCCCCTCATGCGGCCGATGCCAGGGCGGGGCGCTGGCCATCCACAGGTCGGCCTGGACGTTGAAGTCGTCGCGGTCGCCCAGCCCGCCGACCTTGACCGCGACGATGTCGGGGTTGCTGTCGGGCTGGGAGAACAGTTGCACGCCGCAGGTCTCGCAGAAGGCGCTGCCGCCGCTGACGGCCCTGGCCTTGTAGACGCGCGGCCGGCCCTGGGTGACCGTGAAGGCGGCCCGGGGAAACACCATCGTCAGGTTCGGCGACCCGCCGGCCACGTACTGGCGGTCGCGGCAATGGCAGGCGATGTGGAACAGCGCCGGCGCCGTCAGTTCATAGCGGATCGCGCCGCAACGGCAGCCTCCGGTGCGCGGGGTCACGGCAGGCGCGGCGCGACCAGGTCGCGGCCGTTCTGGTGCAGGGTCAGGCTGGCGACCTTGCCGTCGGGGCCGACCTCGAAATGGGCCTGGGCGTCGACCACCTTCCAGAAGAAGTCGGTCGGGCTTTCGGGGAAGATCTGGAAGGTCGGCTGGCCGGTCAGCTGGGCCATCAGCCGTCCGTCCTGGAGGGTGACCACGATCACCACAGCGGGCGCCAGCCGGTACTGGCCGACATAGCGTTCGAGGATCGGCGCGGCGACCGGGACCTCCTGGCGGACGGCCTTGGGCTTGCTGAGCGGCGTGCCGGCCAGCAGGTGCATGGCGATGTCGTCGCCCCCGACCTCGCTGGCGGTGTTGACCAGCACCACCACCCCGAGGCCCCGCGCCTTGTCGAAGCCGACGAAGCTGCGGAAGCCGCCGGTGCCGCCGTTGTGCCAGACGATGTCGCCCGCCGGTCCTCCATTTTCTTGAGATTTGGGCGATATGTGCCAGCCCAGCGCCACCTGGATCTTGCCGCCGGCCGGCCGGCGCGGCAGCAGCTGGTCGGCCATGGCGCCCTTCAGCGGCGTGTCGACATAGCCCAGCTCGGCCGCCAGCAGGGTCAGCAGGTCGTTGGCGGTGGCGTGCAGGGCGCCGGCCCCGGCCAGGCTGTCCAGGGTCCAGTAGCCGGTCGTCTTCAGGCTGGCGTCGTGCCCCACCGCCAGGCGCCCCTTCTGCTCCGAGGACAGGGCGATCACGGTGTCCTTCAGACCCAGCGGCTTGGCGATGCGCGCCTGCACCAAGGCCCCGTAGGACGTGCCCGCCCGCCGCGCCAGGAGCTGGCCCAGCAGCCCCACGCCCAGGTTGGAATATTCGTAGGTCGCGCCGATGTCGCGGGGCAGGGCGTAGCCGCTCAGGAAGCCGTAGAGCTTGGCGTCGTCATAGTCGGCGTAAGGGTCGCTGGCGTTCGTGGGCGTGAAATTGCCCGGCATCCGGGGCAGGCCGGAGGTGTGGGTGGCCAGGTCGATCAAGGTGATGGTCCGGCCGTTGCGCACCGGCAGGGTCTGGCCCGGCGGCAGGTACTTGGACGCCGGGTCGTCCAGGGCGACCTCGCCGCGCCGGACCATGTCGGCCAGCAGCAGCGACGTGAAGACCTTGGTCACCGAGCCGATCTCGAACTCGGTGTCGCCGCTCAGGGGGCGAGGGTCGCCGACGTCGCGCGCCCCGCCGACGATCACCCGGCGACCCTTGGCGTCGATCACTCCCACCACCACGCCGACGGCGCGATGCTCGGTGGCGATCCGGGTCTGGAGGATGGCCGAGATATCGGCGTCGCTGGGCAGGGACGGGGCGGGCAGGGACGCGGCCGGCGTCGTCGATGCCGCCGGAGCCTGGGCCGCGTTCGTGGGCGCCGCCGCGACGGCCAGGGCCAGGCCGGCCAAGCCGCCGGCGAACTTCCTGAACATGACGATCTCCCCCATCTCGCGCGTGGCGCTATCTGAGGTTGGGTTCGCCGTCGGGGCAAGGGGGCTTGTGGGCCAGGTTGACGGCGACGGGACGCGCCGCCTACCTGTCGGCGGTGATCATCGAACATCGTATTTCCGAGAAGGACCTGCTCGCGCGCTACGCGGCGGGGGAGCGCAAGTTCTCGAATGTCGAGATCCGACGGGGGCGGGCCGGCGTGCTGGACGGGGCGATCCTGGACGGGATCGAGCTGGCCGAGTTCTTTCTGGCCTCRTCCCTGCGGGGCGCGTCGCTGCGTTTCGCGCGTCTCTCGGGCAATGTGAAGACCTGCGATTTCACCGACGCCGATCTGACGGGAGCCGATTTTCGCGGGTCGGCGCTGTGCGCGACGACCTTCAAGGGCGCCATGATGGACGGCGCCAAGTTCGGCGGCGCGTACTATCACGGCCACGACCTGGCGGACGGCGAACTGCCCGACTGGTGATCGTCGGCCTCAGCCCCGCTGCGACTTCTTCCAGTCCTTGAACTCGCGTTTTTCGCGGTCCTTCTTGCTCTCGCCGGGGACCACGGCCTTGCCCGTGGCGACCACGACCTTGCCGGTGGTTCCGACCACGGCTCCGGCCGCCCCGACCACGGCCCCGCCGGCGGCGACGGCCAGGCAGCCCTGGCTGGTGGCCGCGAGCGTCAGCAGCACGAGAACGAGGGGGAGGCGGCGCGCGGTCATGGGCAGGCTCACGGAGGTCGGGACCGGGTTCTAACCCGGGGCGGGTTAAGGGTCTCCGCGTCCGATGGCCGCTGTATGGCGCCGCCTAGTACGACACGTCCATCACCCCCGGATCGCCCTGGCGGCGCCAGGGGCCGGTGAAGGCGGGGTCCGGTCGGCGGCGACGGTCGGGACCGAAATAGTCCTCGCAGCGGATGTAGGGGCGGGGGTGCTCGATCAGCAGGTTGATGCGGTGGATCAC
>NZ_JBFTZS010000346.1:0-5662 GCF_056406675.1 Caulobacter sp. P1_B12_2
GTGTTGGCCAGGGCCAGCGACTGCCACAGGGTGGAGTCGATGGTCGGCGCCAGGCCCAGGACGTCCGTGGTGCGGGTCAGCATCGGGCCGTGCATGCCMGCCGCCGCGCCCCGGCCCATCTCGTCCCAATAGTTGCGGGCCAGCTCGAGCTTGGCGCGGTCGCTGACCTTGACCTGGGTCATGGCCACCAGGTCGTCGAAGCCCGCCTCGCCGGCCGCTTCCTGGGTCAGGAACCACTTGATGTCTTCCATCCCGGCCGCGCCCTCGATCCAGTCGAACAGCGGGTCGTCCTGGCCGGGGCCGGTCTCCTGCAGCTGTTCGAACCAGGCCACGAAGTCGTCGGCGTTGGTCGGCACGCCGGCGACCAGCGGCAGGATGTGGTCGCGGAACTGCTCGATGTACTCGCCCTCGATGCGCTTCATCCGGGCCTCGTCCGAGACCTCGGCGCGCCAGTCGGGATCGGGCCTGCCCACCGCCAGGCGGCGATGGTTCCAGTGGGCCAGGCCCCGGTGCAGGGCCTCGGCGTCGGGGAATTCCGGGGTGAACGCGCCGATGCGCGCCAGTCGTTCGCCACCAAACACGGTGCTTCTCCTACGGGTCTTCTCTGCGGGGTGGCGGACTTGCGCCGCCTTGTCGGGCTGGACTGCTCAGGGACACGAAAAGGCCGCCTCCGAGGGGGAGGAGGCGGCCTCGTCGCATTCGGTTTGGATCAGTCCTGGCCGGTCTTGCCGGGCTGGATGGCGCCGGTGTCGACGCCGCCTTCCAGGCCGTCGTCGAGGCCTTCGACGCGCGTGCCTTCGACGCCTTCGTTGTCGGCGTCGTCAGGGCGTCGGCCTTGCTGGTTCTGCTGGCCCGGCGCGTTGCGCGCGGCGTCGTCCTGCTGCTGTTGCGGGGTGCGGGTTTCGCCCTGCTGGTTCTGTTGATCGGCTTGCCGGCGTTGGTCGTCGGACGGCTGTTGTTGCAGACCGTCGCGGTTGGTTTCTTCACCCATCTTGGTCGCTCCCTGATCGTGCCGGAGGCTTCCGGCGGGGAGATGAACGGCGCGGAACGCTGGGTGTTCCTAAGTCGAAAAAGCGACAAAACGCCTGTCGCCCCGCCCACCGGGATCGGGGGCGAGCGCGATGCCGTCCTTTATGACTTCCTTATACCCAGCCCTGAAATCCACATGGCGTCCTTATGCCGTGGCGGCGTAATTCGCCGCTCCCTTGGATGGACGCGCGCGTTTCATGGCCCACCCTTCTGCCGACCCGGTCGACCCCAGCGGCCGGAAGGGGAGCGGACACGCCAGGTTTGGCGCCCTGTGGCTCGGCGCGCTCGGCGTGGTGTTCGGCGACATCGGCACCAGCCCGCTCTATTCGATGCGCGAGGCCCTGGCCCATGGTCACAACCTGGATCCGCGACTGGCGGTGTTCGGCGTGGTGTCGTTGGTGTTCTGGGCCCTGACCCTGGTGGTCACCCTGAAATACGTCGCCATCGTCATGCGGGCCGACAACGGCGGCGAGGGCGGCACCCTCGCCCTGATGGCCCTGGCCCAGAAGGCGCTGCAGAAGCGCTCGGCCTGGCTGGTGATGCTGGGCATCGTCGGCGCGGCGTTGTTCTACGGCGACGGGTTGATCACGCCGGCGATCTCGGTGTTGTCGGCGGTCGAGGGCCTGACCTCGGCGCCGGTGATCGGGCGCCATTTCGCGCCGTTCGTCCTGCCGCTGGCGGCGATCATCCTGCTGGCCCTGTTCGCGGTGCAGTCGCGCGGCACCGAGGTCGTGGGGCGGTTCTTCGGGCCGATCACCCTGGTCTGGTTCCTGACCCTGGCGGCGCTTGGCCTGCCGTTCGTGCTGCAGCGACCCGAGATCCTGCTGGCGCTGAATCCGATGTACGCGGCCCGGCTGTTGATGGCCGACGGCCTGCTGGGCGTCACGATCCTTGGCAGCGTCTTCCTGTGCGTGACCGGGGCCGAGGCGCTGTACGCCGACATGGGCCACTTCGGCAAAGCCCCGATCCGCGCCGGCTGGCTGATGGTGGCCCTCCCGTGCCTGATGCTCAACTATCTGGGCCAGGGCGCGCTTTGCCTGATCCGGCCGGCGGCCATGGAAAACCCGTTCTTCGGCATGATCCCGCACGCGGTCTACTGGCCGGTGATCCTGCTGACCACGGCGGCCACCATTATCGCCAGCCAGGCGGTGATCACCGGGGCCTTCTCGGTCACCCAGCAGGCGGTGCAACTGGGCCTGCTGCCTCGCATGAACATCAAACGGACCAGCGAGACCGTCGCCGGCCAGATCTTCGTGCCGCAGGTCAATGTGGCCTTGGCGATCGGCGTGCTGTTCCTGCTGTTCCTGTTCCGCACCTCGTCGAACATGGCCTCGGCCTATGGCGTTGCGGTGACCACGACCATGGTCGTGACGGTGGCGCTGCTGTTCGTCGTCGCCCAGCGTCACTGGAAGTGGCCGCTGTGGGCGTGCGTCGCGCTGCTGGCGCCGTTCTTGGCGCTGGACCTGGTGTTCCTGGGCTCCAATGCGCTGAAGATCGCCGACGGCGGCTGGGTGCCGCTGGTCGCCGYCGGGGGCATCGTGCTGATGATGTGGACCTGGCGAACGGGCAGCGACCTGCTGCACCGCAAGGTCCATCGCGACTCCATCGCCCTGAACGCCCTGATCGAAAGCCTGACGGCGCGCGCGCCGCACCGGGTGCCGGGGACGGCGATCTTCCTGACCTCGGACCCGTTGGCGGCCCCCGTCGCCCTGCTGCACAATCTCAAGCACAACAAGATCCTGCACGCTGACAACATCGTCATGACCGTGAAGACCGACGACCTGCCGCGCGTGGCCGAGAAGGACCGGATCGAGATCGAGGTCCTGAGCCCTGACTTCAAGCGGATCACCGTCCACTACGGCTTCATGGAGACGCCGCACATCCCGCGCGCCCTGGGCAGCTGCCGCCGGCGTGGCCTGCCGTTCGACCTGATGTCGACCTCGTTCTTCGTTGGCCGCCGCACGGTGGTGGCCTCGCCCGGCTCCTCGCCGGTTGGGGGCATGCCCCTGTGGCAGGACCGGCTGTTCATCTGGATGGTGCGGAACGCCGCCGACCCGATCGACTTCTTCCACATTCCGGCCGGACGCGTGGTGGAGATGGGGTCGCAGGTGGTGGTGTGAGCCTGGGATCCTCTCCCGCCGGGAGAGGACTTCCTACGAGGCCATCGCCTCGCGCTTCTCTTCCAGCGCCATCCAGTCTTCCTCGGCCGTGGCCAGGTCGGCGCGGGCCTTGTCGAGCTCCTTCATCACCTTGGCGAACCCGGTCGGATCCTTGGCGTAGAAGCTCGCGTCGGCCAGCTTGGCCTCGAAAGCCGCGATGATCCCGGGCGAGGCGGCCACCAGGGCTTCGCACTCTTCCAGGCGCCGCTGGTCCTTGTAGGACAGCTTGACGGTCTTCTTCGGGGCGGGCGGGGCCGCGGGCGTGATCACCGCCTTGTTCGAGCCGGTGCCGGTGGCGAAGTCGCCCGCCGCTCCACGAGCGCCCTTGAAGAAGTCCGGGGCCTGGTCGATCAGGTCGCTCCAGCCGCCGGGGGTTTCCAGCACCCGGCCGTGGCCGTTCATGGCGATGGTCGAGGTCGCAAGTCTATCAATAAAATCGCGATCGTGGCTGACCAGGATGAGGGTTCCCTCGAAATCAGCCAGCACCTCTTCCAGCAAATCCAGGGTGTCCATGTCGAGGTCGTTGGTCGGTTCGTCGAGGACCATCAGGTTGGTCGGCGTGGCCAGGGCGCGGGCCAGCAACAGGCGGTTGCGCTCGCCGCCCGACAGGCTGGTGACCGGCTGGCGCAGCTGGGCCTCGGTGAACAGGAACTCCTTGGCGTAGCCGGCCACGTGCTTGGGGATGCCGCGCACCAGGATCGAGTCGCCGCCGCCGGGCGTCAGGAAGTCCCACAGGGTCATCTTCTCGGACAACGCCATGCGGTTCTGGTCGACGTAGGAGATCTCCAGATTGGTGCCCAGCTTGATGTCGCCGGCGTCGATCGGGATCTCGCCCAGCAGCATGCGCACCAGGGTGGTCTTGCCGGCCCCATTGGGACCGACCAGGGCCACGCGGTCGCCGCGCAGGATGCGGGTCGAGAAGTCCTCGACGATCACCCGGTCGCCGAACTTCTTGGTGACGTGCTTGGCCTCGACCACCCGCTTGCCCGACGTGCCCGAGCTTTCGACGGCCAGGGTCATGCTGCCGCGCTTGTCGGCCTGCAGGTCCTTCTTGGCGCCGCGCAGCTCCATCAGGGCGCGGCGGCGGCCTTCGTTGCGGGCTCGGCGGCCCTGGACGCCGCGCGCTAGCCAGGCGTTTTCCTTTTCCAGCTGCTTGTTGAGGCGACGCTCCTCGTCGGCCTCGGCCGAAAGCACCTGCTCGCTCCACAGCTCGAACTCGGCGAATCCCTTGTCCAGGCGGCGCACCTTGCGGTGCTCCAGCCAGAAGGTGCGCTGGGTGACGCGGTTCAGGAAGGCGCGGTCGTGGCTGACGATCAGGGCGGCGCACTTGGAGCCGGCCAGCTCCTCTTCCAGGGTCTGGATCGCGAAGATGTCCAAGTGGTTGGTCGGCTCGTCCAGCAGCAGCACGTCGGGCTGCTCGGCGAAGGCCCGGGCCAGGGCCGCGCGACGGCGCTCGCCGCCCGACAGGCCGACCGTGCTCTTGGCGTAGTCCAGGCCGAAGTCGGCCAGGGTGGCGTGGGCCTCGTAGTCCTCGGCGCCGCCGGCCGTGCAGTAGTCCAGCAGGGTGTCGCCGGTGATGTCCGGCTCCTGGCTGACATAGACGATCTTCGAGCCCGGCTGGGCCGAGCGCTCGCCGCTGTCGGGCTCGACGCCCTGGGCGGCCAGGATCTTCAGCAGGGTCGACTTTCCGGCCCCGTTGCGCCCGACCAGGCAGGCGCGCACGCGCGGCTCCAGCGCCAGGTCCACCCCGTCGAACAACGGCTTGGCCCCATCGGCGAGGCGGACGTCCTTGAGAGCCAGGACAGGGGCGCGAGTCGGGGAGGCCATGATCGGGAGGTCTTACTGTCGGCGAGGAGGGGAGAAGATGGGGGCGTATAGCAGGGCAGGCGAGGGGGCGGGGGGATTTCTTGTCGCGGGGCCGGGGGGGGGGGCGCGGGCACGCTGGACCAAGGCCACTCCACCGCCTGCTTCACCAATCCCGCCCGCACCGGATTGAGACCGACATAGCGCGCACAGAGGCGAAGGTAGGGCTCGTCCATGGCGAAGGAGCCAAAGCGGCTTTGCCAGAGGCAGCCTGTCCAGCCTTGCTTTTGGTTGATGCGCCAAGTGTAGCGCTGATGTGCCGCGCCGACCGCCCTGGCCAGGCCGGCCTCGTCGTTTGGCGTAGCGATCAGGTGGACATGGTTGGKCATCAGGCAATAGGCCCAGACTTCCACCTTGGCGGCAGCGAAGGTCTCTGCGGCGATGTCGAGATAGGCCCGGTAATCGTCGGCCTCGAAGAAGGTCTGTTGCCGCCGATTTCCTCGCTGGATCACGTGGTGCGGCGATCCAGGGATCACCACGCGCGCCGATCTTGGCATTGATTGACCCCTGGTGTAGTTCTTATTTTGTTCTATTTCCGGTTTAAAGGCAAGCCTTTGCCGGGGACATGCTCTTGCGGCGTGTCCCCGATCGCGGTCGCGGATTTTCCGGAT
>NZ_JBFTZS010000347.1:0-7903 GCF_056406675.1 Caulobacter sp. P1_B12_2
TCCTCTTCCCCCTATGGGGGAAGACGGTCGCGAAGCGACCCGTAGGGGGCAAGTGCGACAACACCCCACTGGTATTACGGGTCCCGAACGCCTATCTTCTCCAACGGCGGGTCTGCTGTGGCCCTCGTCGAAGATTTCTATTCCCAGGGACCTTAATCTCTCTATCGGGACCTGTTCCCTCCCGTGGCCGTGGCTGCGGGAACACGGGGCCCACCTGTAACTAACAGGTTCGAGTGGATTGAAACGTCTTCACGGTTCTTCACGGCGCCGCCACCTTCCCCCTACATTGTCGGCATGACGATCAACGATCCCGCCGCCGCCAAGACCGCCCTGCGGGTGTTCGTCCGCAACCGCCGCAAGGAACTGGCGCTGGAGCACCCCGAGGCCGACTGGATAGTCGTCGAGGTGGCCCGCGCGCCGCTGACCCAGCGGTTCCCCGATCCGCAAGGCAAGGTGGCGGCCGTCTATCACGGCCTGGGCTCGGAGCTGCCCGCCCGCCTGCTGGCAGACTGGCTGGTCGAGGCCGGCTGGACCCTGGCCCTGCCCAGCGTCGAGGGCGCCGACCCTGAAGGCCAGGGCGGCCACATGGTGTTTCGCCGCTGGRCGCCGGGCGAGGCCCTGGTCCGCGACGCCGTCGGCCTGGTCGCGCCCGCCGCCGAGCAGCCGATCGTCCAGCCCGACCTGGTGATCGCGCCGCTGCTGGGCTTCGACCGCGAGGGACGGCGCCTGGGCCAGGGCGGCGGCTATTACGACCGGGCGCTGGAGGCCCTGCGCGCCCGCAAGCCCGTCTTCGTGCTGGGCCTGGCCTATGTGGGCCAGGAGACACACGGCCTGCCCGATGAGCCCCACGACCAACGATTGGACGCCATCCTGACGGAAAGCGAGTATATCGCCGTCCAAGAGGACTGATTTCATGCGTTTTGCTTTCTTCGGCGACGTCGTCGGCAAGTCGGGCCGCGACGGCCTGGCCGACCACTTGCCCGCCCTGCGTCGCCAGCTGCAGCTGGAGTTCGTGATCATCAACGCCGAGAACGCCGCGGCCGGCTTCGGGATCACCGAGAACACCGCGCGCGAGCTGTTCGAGGCCGGGGCCGACTGCCTGACGCTGGGCAACCACAGCTGGGACCAGCGCGAGGCCCTGACCTACATCGTGCGCGAGCCGCGCCTGATCCGGCCGGCCAACTACCCGATCCTGTCCGACGCCCCAGGCCGGGGCAGCCACCTGTTCCAGACCGAGGGCGGCCGGACCATCATGGTCATCAACCTGCTGGGCCGGGTGCACATGGACGCCATGGACGATCCGTTCGCCGCCGCCGACCGCGAGCTGGACAAGGCCCCGCTGGGCCAGGTGGCCGACGCGGTGGTGGTCGACATGCACTGCGAGGCCACGTCCGAGAAGATGGCCATGGGCCACTATTGCGACGGCCGCGCCTCGCTGGTGGTGGGCACCCACACCCACGTGCCGACCGCCGACGCCCAGATCCTGCCCGGCGGCACCGCCTACCAGACCGACGCCGGGGCCTGCGCCGACTATGACAGCGTGATCGGCAACCAGAAGGAAGAGCCCCTGCGGCGCTTCACCACCAAGATCAGCGGCGGCCGCTACACCCCCGCCAGCGGCCCGGCCACGGTCTGCGGCGTGTTCGTCGAGACCGACGACCGCACGGGCCTGGCGGTCCGCGTGGAGCCGATCCGCGTGGGCGGGCGGCTGAAGGAGACGGTGCCGACCCTTTAAACACCCTCTCCCGGAGGGGGAGAGGGAGGGGCCCGCCGCGCAGCGGTGGGAGGGTGAGGGGTGACACTGTCAAAAGCGAAATCCCCGTTACTTTGCTTGTCATGTTCATGATTTGATCCAAGCTCGCGCTGTGGATCCGATCTCGAACGCCCGCCGCCTGCGTCGCGGCCAGACCCTGACCGAGGAGAAGCTCTGGACGATCGTGCGCGGCCGCCGTCTCGACGGTTTCAAGTTTCGCCGCCAAGCGCCAATCGACCGCTACTTCGCGGATTTTGCCTGTTGGGACGCCAAGCTCGTTGTTGAGCTCGATGGCCCGTCGCATGGCGACCGTGAGCTCCATGACTTGGTTCGCACCGAAGTTCTCGAAGGTTGCGGATATCGCGTCTTGCGGTTCGATAACGAGGTTGTGCTGGCCGACCCGGGCGGTGTGGCCGAGGCCATCGGCGCGGCGCTCCGGCTGAGGGCGTGACCCCTCACCCTCCCACGCTTCGCGCGGGTCCCTCCCTCTCCCCTCCGGGAGAGGGTTCTTTAGAGCACTATCCTTCAATCCATCCGCGCTTGCGCCCGTCACACCTTCGGCCTCAAGTTCGCACAGCGACCTCAACCCGCAAGGATCACCCCCATGACCGACGCCATCTACACCGCCCGCGCCCACGCCGTCGGCGGCCGCGAAGGGACCGCCAAGACCGACGACGGTCACCTGGACGTCAAGCTGGGCTATCCCAAGTCGATGGGCGGCAACGGCSAGGGGACCAATCCSGAGCAGCTGTTCGCGGCCGGCTACGSCGCCTGCTTCCTCGGCGCGCTGGGCCTGGTGGCCCGCAGCCAGGGCGTCAAGCTGGGCGAGCACAGCCTCGACGTCGAGGTCGACCTGATCAAGGACGACACCAGCTTCCACGTCGGCGCCCGCCTGACCCTCAACGCGCCGGACCTCGACGCCGACACAGCCGAGAAGCTGCTGCACGCCGCCCACCAGGTCTGCCCCTACTCGAAGGCCACGCGCGGCAACATCGAGGTCGAGCTGAAGGTGGCGTAGGGGCGGATCAATTTCGCGACCGGGGACATGCCCTTGCGGCGTGTCCCCTTGGCGGGCTCGGCGCTGGTCGATGGGGACACGCCGCAAGGGCGTGTCCCCGACCGTGGCGACCTAGCGCCGCCGTTCCGACACCTTCCGAACAATAAGCTCGTCGATCTCCACCCCGCAGCCACGGCGCCCACCGCCAACGCTCCGATCATCATGCCGCCCAGCGCGGCCGCGCCCGTCGACAGCGCTCCGGCCGCTGCGGCGCCCGTCGCCAGCGCGGAAGGCCTGTCGGTCGCGTGGATCGCGTCCTGATCCTGCGCCTCGAGCGCCGCGATGCGGGCCGGGTCGAACGGTTCGGACAGGAAATCGGACGGCGTCATCTAGCTCCCCCAGGGCGGGCCTTGCAGCTTGGAGGATGACAATATGGGGCGCCAAGCGCTAGAAGCGCCGCCTAACTTTCACATCGCAGATCAGAGAAGAGCCCTCCGAATGGCCGGCCACTCGAAATTCAAGAACATCATGCACCGCAAGGGCCGCGCCGACGCCGCGCGCTCCAAGCTGTTTTCCAAGCTGTCGCGGGAAATCACCGTGGCGGCCAAGGCGGGCCTGCCCGACCCCAACATGAACCCGCGCCTGCGCCTGGCCGTGAACAACGCCAAGGCCGAAAGCCTGCCCAAGGACGTCATCGACCGCGCGATCAAGAAGTCGCAGATGGGCGACGCGGCCGACTACAGCGAGATCCGCTACGAAGGCGTCGCCGCCGGCGGCGTCGGGATCATCGTCGAGGTGCTGACCGACAACCGCAACCGCGCCGCCGCCAATGTCCGCTCCTACTTCACCAAGATGGGCGGCAACATGGGGGCCACCGGCTCGGTGACCTTCAACTACGACCGCGTCGGCCAGGTCTCGTATCCGGCCAAGGTCGCGTCCGAGGACGACATGATGGAAGCCGCCATCGAGGCCGGCGCCGACGACGTCGTGTCGGACATGGACGAGGAGGGCGAGGGCCACATCGTCTACACCGCCTTCGAGGACCTCAACGACGTGGCCGCCGCCCTGGAAGCCAAGTTCGGCGTGGCCAGCAACACCAAGACCGCCTGGCGCCCCAAGAGCCAGGTCCCGGTCACCGGCGACGCCGTGGTCACCCTGATGAAGCTGCTCGACGCCCTCAACGACGACGACGACGTCCAGGACGTCTATTCGAACGAAGAGATCAGCGACGAGGACGCCGCGAAGCTGGGCTAGGGCCGCTATTCCTTCTCCCCTTGCGGGAGAAGGTGTCGGCGAAGCCGACGGATGAGGGGTCTCTCAAATCTCTGACGCCGCGCCCAGCCTGACCGCTGGGCGCGGCGTTTGCGTTTATCGACCCCTCACCCGACCCGCTACGCGGGCCACCCTCTCCCGCAAGGGGAGAGGGAAGGTACAGCTTCCTAAGGACCAAAAATCAGGGRTTTCCCTGATTTTTCACAAGCGCACGTCCCGGCCTGAGCGGATTTCGCAAGCTGGAGTGTTTGGTTCCCGGTCCATCAGGCTGGGGAGCATCATGGAACGCCTTCGTTTCCGCACGATCGGGGAAATCCTCTACGAGGTGATGACCGGGCTGCTGTTCTACCCGCGCACCCTCTGGCGGGTGCTGCTGTGGCCGGCCGAGGCCCTGGGCGCGTCGCAAGGTCGGGATGAGGCCGGCCAGCCGCCCGACCTGGTCAGCCCGCCGCTGTTCCTGCTGATCTCCATCCTCCTGGCCCACGCCCTGGACCTGTTCCTGCGCGGCGCGCTGGACGAGACGGCGGCGTCCTCGGGTCTGGGCACGCTGCTGTTCCGGGCGGTGGCGTTCAGCCTGTTTCCGCTGGTGATGGCGGCGGGCACGCTGCGGCGCCAGGGCCGGCCCGTCGACCACGCCACCCTGCGCGAACCGTTCGAGCTCCAGTGCCTGTGCGCCGCCCCGTTCGCCCTGTCGCTGTCGGTCGCCGTCATCCTGATCGCCTCGCAGGCCGCCTCGACCCGCTTGGCGGGCGGGGCGATCGGCCTGGCGGCGGTCGCCTGGTACCTCAGCGTCCAGACCCGCTGGCTGCACCGTCGCCTGGCGGTGGGCAGCTTCCAGGCCTTTCGCACGGCGGCCTGGCTGTTCGCCGTGGCCGTGGCCTGCTGCCTGCCGCCGGCCCTGCTGATCCTGGGGGCGCCCCATCCGGAGGCAGGCTGAACGCCGGGCGCTCAGGCGGCTTCCCGGCGCCCGGCCGGCCGGGCTATGCTCTCCCCATGCCGCTGCGCTTGCACATCGATACCGACTGCGGCGTGGACGACGCCCTGGCCCTGGCCATGCTGGCGCGCTCGCGCGACGCGGTGGAGATCGTTTCGGTCTCGGCGGTGTTCGGCAACACCTATGTCGACCAGTCCGCCGCCAACGCCCGGGGCGTGCTGCGCCTCGCGGGCTGTCCGGCCGAGGTCTATATCGGCGCGGGCTCCGGCGTGGCCAAACGGCGCGTCGAGCGGATGCGGCCGGCCCACGGCGTCGACGGCCTGAACGGCGCCGGTTTTTCGCAGCGATGGAAGCTGCCCGAACTGGACCGGGGGCAGGGCGGCAGCCTGTTGGCCTTCCGCGCCAGGGCCAAGGTGGCGGGACTGTTCCTGGGCCCGCTGACCAACCTGGCCCAGGGCCTGCTCGAAGACCCCGGCGCCTTCAAGGCCTGGAGGCCGACCATCATGGCGGGCGCCTTCGCCGTCGAGGGCAAGGCGGCGGGCGGCGCCGACTTCAACAGCTGGAGCGACGCCGAGGCCCTGGCCCGGGTGCTGGAGCGCGGGGTCATGCCGCGCCTCGTGCCGCTGGACATCAGCGCTCAGGTGACCCTGACCGCCCAGTCCATGGCCCAGGGCGCGACCACCTGCGGCTCGCCGCTGTCGGTGCGGCTGAACAAGGCCATGGGCCCCTACATGGCCTTCCACCAGCGGGTCTGGGGCGTGGCGGACGGCTGCCACCCGCACGACGCGGTCGCCGCCGCCAGCCTGGTGGCCCCGTCGCTGTTCACCTTCGAGCCGGTGCGTTTGCGGGTGATGACCGACGGCGAACACCTGGGCCGCATCGAGCGCATCGAGGGCGAGCCGAACGCCGAGCTTTGCGTGTCGGTCGATGCGGCGGCCGTCGAGGCCCTGCTGCTGGCGCGGCTGTTCTGCGCGCCGGTGCTGAACCCGGCCTGACGGGTCAGATGGTCGGAACGGCGGTCCGCGAACCGGATTCGAACGCCAACCTGTAGGCGCAGGTGAGCCACAGCAAAGCCGCCGCCGAGAGGCCGGTGACCAACGCCCGGTGCGGCGCATCGACCGCCAGGCCCGCGACGCCGGCCAGGGTGATCAGCGCGCCGGCGACATAGTAGACCTTAACCTTGAACAGCTTGGCCAGCGGCAGGAAGTGCAGGCCGACGATGATGGCGACCGCCGGGACGATGAAGGCGACCAGACCGGCCTTGACCATCAGGTGGCTGACCAAGGCGATGGCCGCGCCCTCGCCGCCCAGGGCCCACCCGATGATGCGACGGCGGCGCGCCGCCCAGGCGTCCGACGCGGGCGGGGCGTTCTTCAATCGCCGGCGGGCGAACAGGATCATGGCGACGGAGACGATCGGCCCGACCGCCAACTGGCCGACGGGCGCATGCAGCCCCAGACCCATAACCCACCACGCGGCGGCGAAGCCCGCCATGAACACGATCGCTGACATCTACGCGCCTCCTGAAAGCTTGACCGCGGGTCTGTGACGCCTATCGGGCGATTTGACAATCGGCCGACGTCAAACCGCGCCCTTCTCGCCGGCAAGCTTAAGGTTTCATTAGGGAAGTCGCGCCTTTTCCTTGATCGGAAAACCGGCGATGGTGCGAGAACACATGATGAACGCGAATCGCATCCCGATCCGAATCCTGGGGCTTGATCCCGGCCTGCGCCGCACCGGCTGGGGCGTGATCAGTATCGAGGGCTCGCGCATGAGCCACGTCGCCCACGGGGTGATCGTGCCTGACGAGAAGGGCGAGTTCGCCGCGCGCCTGCTGCACCTGTTCGAGGGCATCTGCGCGGTGATCGACGAGCACAGGCCCGACGAGGCGGCGGTCGAGGAGGTGTTCCTCAACACCAACGCCCAGTCGACCCTGAAGCTGGGCCACGCCCGCGCCGCCGCCCTGATCGCCCCCGCGCGCGCCGGGCTGCTGGTGGCCGAATATTCGACCCGACTGGTCAAGAAGGCGGTGGTCGGCACGGGCGCTGCCGACAAGGCCCAGATCGGCTTCATGATCGCCCGCCTGCTGCCCACGGCCGGCAAGACCACGGCCGACTGCGCCGACGCCCTGGCCGTCGCCATCACCCACGCCAACCTGCGCGTCGCCAATCGGAGAGTGGCATGATCGGTCGTCTACGCGGCGCGGTGGCCGAGGTCGGCGAGGAAGAGGCCCTGATCGACGTGATGGGCGTCGGCTATGTCGTGCGCTGCGGTTCGCGCACCCTGCAACGCCTGCCGGCGCTCGGCGAAGAGGCCCTGCTGCACATCGAGAGCCAGTGGAGCGAGAGCGCCGGCCTGCGCCTCTACGGTTTCGGCAGCCGCGAGGACCGCAAGGCCTTCGTGCTGCTGCAGGCCATCCAGGGCGTGGGGCCCAAGGCGGCCATGGCGGTGCTGGACGTGCTGTCGCCGGCCGAGCTGGCCAGCGCCGTGGCGCGCGAGGACAAGGCCGCAGTGGGGCGAGCCTCGGGCGTCGGGCCCAAGCTGGCCCTGCGGATCGTCACCGAGCTGAAAGGCAAGCCGATCACCGACGGACCGGTGTTCATGGGCGCCCCGACCTCGGCGGCCGCCGCGCCGGCCAAGCCGGCCCCGACCGGCGACGCCGTGGCGGCGCTGATGGGCCTGGGCGTGGCTGAAGTGAACGCGCGGCGCGTGGTCGAGGCCGCGGCGGCGAAGCTGGGTGAAGAGGCGACGGTTCAGGCGCTGATCAAGGCGGGATTGCAGGAGTTGGGGCGGTGAGCATGATCCACTTGCCCCCTACGGACCGCTTCGCGGTCGTCTTCCCCCATAGGGGGAAGAGGTCGCGCGCATGTCGTCCTCCGCCCCCTATGGGGGCGGACAGGCGGCGTAGCCGCCAGGTGGGGGCAAGTCGGCCATGACCCGCATCATC
>NZ_JBFTZS010000348.1:0-5088 GCF_056406675.1 Caulobacter sp. P1_B12_2
GATCAGGCGCGGGCGGCTTCGGACACTTCAGGCAAGAGGTTCGGCGGCGGTCGTGTCGGCGGGACAGCGGGGGGATCCGCGGGTCCCGTCGGCCACAAACGCTACCGAGGTTTAGATCGCGACGCCCACCAGAGCGGCGGCGACGCCGACGGCGGCGGCCACGAAGAAGCCGACCGCCATGCGGTCGAGAGCGGTTTCAAAAGCGAAGAAGGTCTTGGTCATCACACACATCCTGAGTTTGGGTTGCGGGAGAGGTCATTGAGGAGGCCGCTCCCGTTCCAGATCGAGCCCGATCTGGACAGTGCTTAGATAGCAGCAATCTAAACGACGTCAAGATAATCTTAGCGGCGTTAGGATGGATTTTTGAACAGGAACGGTTACAGTGTCCGAGATGACACAGCCCGCCACCTCCGAAGCCCGTCCCTACCACCATGGCGACCTCAGCCGCGCCCTGGTCGAGGCGGCTCGCCGCATCCTCGAAACCGAGGGTCCGGCGGCGCTTTCGTTGCGGGCGGTGGCGCGTGAAGCCGGCGTCAGCCCGGCCGCGCCCTATCACCACTTCAAGGACAAGGGCGAATTGCTGGACGCCGTCGCCCACGAGGGCTGGGCGGCCCTTGATGTCGCCCTCGGCGAGGCCCGGGCCAAGGCCGCCGACAGCAAGGAGCGGATGACCAGCCTGGGCGTGGCCTATGTCTGCTTCGCCCGCGACAACCCCGCCCTCTATCGCGTGATGTACGACTGCTCGCGCGACAAGGACGCCTTGCCCGAGCAGATGAAGGAAGAAGGCGCTTACTGCCAGGTGCGCAACACCATCGACGAGCGCAGCGGCGGCACGGCCACGCCGCTTGATCTGGAGCTGGCGACCATCGCCGCCTGGTGCGCCGGCCATGGCCTGGCCGAGATGATCAGCTTCAAGCAGTTCGAGCCCCTGAAGGAAGCCCTGGGCGGCGAGGAAGCCTTCCTGCGCGCCGTGTTCGAACATCTGGGCATGTTCGCCAAGCTCGATCAGGCCTAGGTCCGCTTGCGCTTCGCCACCCGCTTCGCGCCCTCCCCCACCGGCCTCCTGCATCGCGGCCACGCCTTCTCGGCTCTGACCGCCTTCGACGCCGCGCAAGCCACGGACGGTCGGTTCGTGCTGCGGATCGAGGACATCGACGCCACCCGCAGCCGCCCCGRATTCGAGGCCGCGCTCCTGGAGGACCTGGCTTGGCTGGGCGTGGACTGGGAACGGCCCGTGCGCCGGCAGTCCGAGCACCTGGCCGACTATCACCGCGCCATCGACGTGCTGCGCGACAAGGGCCTGGTCTATCGCTGCTTCCGCACCCGCAAGGAGCTGGACATCGGCCGCGCCCCGCATGAGCCGGTCCAGCCGTTCGTCGGCGGCCCGCTGCATCCCGACGAGGAGGCCGCGCGGCTGGAGCAGGGCGAGGCCTTCGCCTGGCGGCTGTCGCTGGACGCGGCGCGCGGCGCCCTGGGCGGGTTCGAGCCCCTGGACTTCGTCGAGGAGGGCTCTGGGCCGAACGGCGAGACCGGCCGGATCCAGGCCCGCCCCGAAACCGCCGGCGACATCGTCCTGGCCCGCAAGGACGTCGGGGTGGCCTATCACCTGGCCGTCGTGCTGGACGACGCCCTGCAAGGCATCACCCACGTGATCCGGGGCGAGGACCTGTTCGAGGCGGCCCACATCCAGCGCCTGCTGCAAGCCCTGCTGGACCTGCCGACCCCGACCTATCGCCACCACCGCCTGCTGCTCGCTCCCGACGGCAAGCGCTACGCCAAGCGCGACAAGGCCCAGACGCTGCGAGAGCTGCGGGCGGCCGGCGTCACGCCAGATCAACTTCGGGCGGAGATGGGCCTTTAAGCTCCGCCTCCCGACTGCTCAACCAACTGGCTCATCGCCTTCAGATACGCCCCAAAGGCCGCGCGGCCCGGATCGGTGAGGCGGACGCGGGTCAGGGGCTTGCGGCCGACGAAGCTCTTGTCGATCGCCACATAGCCGGCGTCCTCCAGCTTGCGCAGGTGGACCGACAGGTTGCCCTGGGTCACCTCCAGCAGGTCCTTCAGCTCGGTGAAGTCCGCCACCTCGGCGCTGGCCAGATAGGCGACGATCCCCAGCCGCACCCGGCCGTGGATGACGTCGTCCAATCCGCTGATGTCGAACTTTTCGGTCACGCTCGCCTCAGACCGCGGACCGCATGGCCTGGCGCATCATCCCGAAGCCCGGGACGCCCATCAGCAGGAAGAGGCTKAGGGTGGCGACCAGCAGGTAGAGCTCGGCCCGCTCGATCAGCATGCCCAGCGCCACACCCGAGACCAGCCAGCCGGCGGCCACCAGCGCCATCCACAGCCGCTTGCGCAGCATGAAGATCATGTACCAGACCGCCCCTTGCAGCACGAAGACCACGGCTGGATGGAACAGCCAGTAGTGGAAATCATGGTTGCGGGCCGCCGCGCTGGCGAAGACCAACACCAGGGCCAGATTGGCCAAACCCGCGCCAGCGAAGGCGTGATTGACCGCTCGGCTTGTCACCCCGACCGCCGGCCGCCTGCGGTCGATGATGATCACCACCGTCATCAGCACCAGGAAGATCACGGTCGGCGCCCAGGCCATGATGATGTTGGCCATCGGCGACAGGTGGATGATCCCGATCTCCTGGACGTAGTAGCTCAGGCACTGGATCCCGTAGAGCACCCCGGCCGAGCCATAGAGCGCGCCTCCGGCCACGCCCATGCCGCCGCCCGCTCCACCCTCGGCGATGGTCCGCAGGAACGCCAGGTCGTCCTGCACGGATTTGATCTTGTCGTTCATCGGCAAGGTCCCCTTCAGCGCCGCATCATGGCCGTTCACAGGATTCGACCCAACAGCGGCATGCGGCGCAGCGCCATCGTCGTCAGCCAGCTGAGCGCCACCGCCCCGCCGAACGCCATCAGACCCTTGGCCAGCCCGCCCCAGGCCTGGGGCAGCAGCAGCCAGCCCAGCCACGCGGTGAAGACGTAGTGGGTCAGGTACATGCCGTAGGCGTTGGCCTGCAGGCTGCGCCCGACCGGACCGGTCTTGCGGACAAAGCGCAGGAACACCGCCAGCACCGCGAACGACAAGCTCGCGCAGGCCAGGACGAAAGCGAAACCGCCCACCACGTCCAGCACCGCCTTGGGCGGAGGATTGGGCGAGAAGGCGATGATGAAGGTGGCGACGGCCGCGATCACCGCCGGGACGGGCAGGATTAGCCAGGCCCACCAGCGCCGGGCCAGCGCGCCCTGCGGATCGGTCAGGCCGTGACCCACCCCCGCCGCTCCGAACGCCAGGCCGGCCAGGAAATAGACCAGGTAGTGCGCCGCCCGGCCGGTCTGGATCAGGAACGGCCCCTCCGTCGTCCAGTGGCCGAAGGGCAGCGCCATGTTGAGGGGCACATAGGCCAGGGCGCTGGCCGCCAGGAGGATCAGAAAGGCGCGGCCGGGCCGCCGGGCGGAGCCCTGCGTCCACCGACCCAGGGCCGGGATCAGGCGGGGGAACAGACCGTCCAGCACCGCGGCGACCACGCCGAACGCCAGCAGCACCCACAGGAACCAGGCCGGGCCGCTGGGCCAGAACGGCAGGCTGGTCCAGGCCTTGGCAAAAGCCGACAGCGAAGGCGCGCCGCCGGACTGCAGCCAGGCGGGAAAATAGGACAGCGGGGCCAGCAGGCCCGCCCCGATCACGAACGGAACGCCCAGCCGCAGCGCCCGGCCCTTCAGGAACCCGCCCGCGCCCTTGGCCGTCAGACTGCTCGCGACGAACAGGCCCGAGATCAGGAACATCAGCGACATGAAGAAGATGTCGTTGACCAGGGTCAGCAAGCCGAAGCCGGCGAACCTCTGCGGATCCACGACCGGAAACGCCGTCCACAGGATCGGCGGCTCGGTGAAGCCCTTCGGCGGCGGCGCGTACGGATGATAGGTCAGCACCGCGTGATGGGCGATGACCAGCAGGGTCAGGAAGGCCCGCACGGCGCCGACCGGCGCGTTGCGGATCGAGGCGTCCAACCCGACGGTTGTGGGCGAGGTTTCGAGCGATTTGAGAGGCGCGTGCATGGCCGGGCTCCGTTGCGATGGCGGGACCATGAATGAACTTGTTTGTTTTGTAAACTTGTTGATGAACATCGGTATCGTAAACGGTTCGCGCCGACGCTCTTGCGGGTCGATCACCGGCGGCTCTAAGCATGGCTGGAGGCGATGGGTCGCCAGGGAGRCGACGATGCGTGGATGGATGCTGGCGGCCGGCCTGGGACTGGCGGCGGGAACCTGGCTGGCGGCGGCCGGCGCTCACGCGGCCGAGCCCAAGTTCACGCCCGGTCCGTGCGCCGGCGACTATTCGGGCGTCAGCAACAAGATCCAGTGCGGGACCCTGGTCGTCGACGAGACCCGAGGCGGACCCAGCACGCGGCGCGTCGCCATTCCGGTGACCATCGTCAAGGCCAGCGCGCCCAAGGCCGGCCTGCCGCCGGTCGTCTATCTGCACGGCGGTCCCGGCGGCGGCGTGGTCGAGAACGTCGCCCGCAGCCTGCGCGGCCCGGCCCGCGAGCTGGTCGCCGTCGACCAGGACTGGATCTATTTCGACCAGCGCGGCGGGGGCGTGGCCTCGCCGATCCTCGACTGCGGCGGCGTGGCCCTGAACGACGCCGGTCCGCTGAACGACGCGGCCGCCCAGCAACTGATCGCCTGCGCCCAGCGCCTGAAGGCCTCCGGCGTCGACCTGTCGCGCTACAACGCCGAAGAGGTGGTCAAGGACATCCAGGACCTGCGCAAGACGCTGAGCCTGAAACAGATCGACCTCTTCGGCGTCTCGTACGGCACCCGCATCGCCCTGGCCGTGGTCAAGCACGACCCGTCCGGCGTGCGCGCCGTGGTGCTGGACTCGCCCTGGACGCCGGAGGCCAAGTGGGCCGAGGGCGGGCCGGAAATGGTCTCGGACGCGGTGAAGGTGATCTTCAAGCGCTGCGCCGAAGACGCCGCCTGCAACGCCAAGTATCCGCATCCGGGCGCCGACCTCGACGCGGTCGCCAACAAGCTGCTGGCCGGTCCGCAGACCATCGGCGGCAAGGTCTACGC
>NZ_JBFTZS010000349.1:0-6688 GCF_056406675.1 Caulobacter sp. P1_B12_2
GCCCACATCACCTATCTGTCCGAGCCGGCCCTGCAGCGGAAGTTCGRCCGCGAGCTGCAGCGCGACGGCCTGTCGTGGGGCTTCGACGCCGACTTCCAGGTGGAGAGCTATCTGCGCCACCAGGGGGCCAGCTTCGTCGACCGCTTCGACGCCAACTCCTATCTCTACATCACCCGTGCGATGGATTATTTCGACCTGGCCGCCAGTCATGGCGGGGTGCTGGCCCAGGCCTTCGCGGGGGCTCGCCACGTGCGGTTCTGCGTGCTGTCGTTCACCAGCGACTGGCTCTATCCGACCGCCGAGAACCGCCACATCGTCCGCGCCCTGACCGCCGCCGGATGTCGCGCCGCCTTTGTCGAGATCGAGAGCGACAAGGGCCACGACGCCTTCCTGCTGGACGAGCCGGTGATGGACGCGGCGCTGCAGGGCTTCCTCAGCTCGGTGGAACGCGAGCGGAGCCTGCCAAAATGATCCGCGAAGACTTCAAGGAGATCCTGCGCCTGGTGCGGCCGGGATCCCGCGTGCTGGACGTCGGCTGCGGCGAGGGCGTGCTGCTGGATCTGCTGACCCAGGAAAAGCAGGTCGACGGCCGAGGGCTGGAGATCAGCGCCGAGGGCGTGGCGGCCTGCATGTCGCGCGGCCTGTCGGTGGTGCAGGGCGACGCCGACCAGGACCTCGACCATTTCCCCGACCGCACCTTCGACTACGCGGTGCTGTCCCAGACCCTGCAGGCCACGCGCCGGCCCCGCCATGTGCTGGACGAGCTGCTGCGGATCGCCGACCGGGCCGTGGTCTCGTTCCCGAACTTCGGCCACTGGCGCGTGCGCTGGTCGCTGCTGCACAGGGGACGGATGCCCGAGACCGAGGCCCTGCCCCTGCCGTGGTGGGCCACGCCCAACATCCACCTGTGCACCCTGGCCGACTTCCTGGCCCTGACCGAGGACCTGGACGTCCGCATCGACTCCTGCGCCGCCTTCGCGGGCGCCGGTCCCGCCCGGCAGATCGATCCGACCCGGACTCTCGAGAACTGGCGGGCCGAGAGCTGCCTGTTCATGCTCAGCCGCAATCCCACGTCGCAGCCGACGGAACCTCCAGCCCCCTCAGGCGATCTCTTCGACGGATGAAACTTCGCCTCATGACCTACAATGTCCACCGTTGCGTGGGCACGGATCGCAAGCTCGACGTCGAGCGCGTCGCCGAGGTCATCGCTGCGGAAAAACCCGACGTGGTGGCGCTTCAGGAACTGGACGTCCGCCGGGCCCGCACCAAGGGCGTGGACCAGGCTCACCGCCTGGCCGAACTGCTGAAGATGTCGTCGCACTTCCATCCCGCCATGACGGTGGAGGAAGAGCTCTACGGCGACGCCATCCTGACGGCCCTGCCGGAAAAGCTGGTCAAGGCCGACGGCCTGCCACTGTATAATCGTATCCCTGGGCTGGAACCGCGCGGCGCGATCTGGATCACGGTCGATGTCGGCGGCACGCCGGTGCAGATCATCAACACCCATCTGGGCCTAGTACCCCAGGAGCAGAAACGCCAAGCCGCCGCCCTGCTGGGCGAACAGTGGATGGCGCACGAGGACTGGAAGGCTCCGGGCATCTTGCTGKGCGACTTCAACGCCACGCCCTATTCGGCGACCTACCGACTGCTGAAGACCGCCCTTCGCGACGCCCAGACCCAGAGCCCCACCTGGAAGCGCACGCCGACCGCGACCTTCCCGTCGAACTTCCCGTTCATGCGGATCGACCACGTCTTCCTGACCAAGGGCCTGGAGACGGTCGGGGTGCGCTCGCCCTACGGCCCCCTGGCCCGCACGGCCTCGGACCACCTGCCGCTGGTGATCGACCTGGAGATCAGTCCTGCAGGTGACCCGGCAGAGTCGGGCTCTGATGATCGTCCATCAGGCGGTGCAGCTCGCACTTGAGGCGCTTGCGGCGACCCCAGGGCCGCCAGGCGTCGATGGGCGAGATGGCGTCGCCCAGGCTCCAGTCGGCGATGAACTGCTGCACGCCCGTCAGCGACTTGATCGGCACGGGCGCCAGGCGGCGCGGCTGGCCGCCCTTGCGATCCAGCTCGTGGATCGTCGCGGCCAAGCCGCCGAGCCGGCCATAGGTTTCCAGCACGTGCTCGGTCTCGTGGTCGAGGAAGTGGCCGATCAGCCTGCCCAGGAAGGCGCGAACCGCCGCGCGGCTGGTGTCGTCGGTTCCCTCGAAGGCGATGTCGCACTCGGTGTCGAGCCCGATCGAGCGATTGTTCAGATTGGCCGAGCCCAACCGCAGCATGCGGTCGTCCATGATCGCCACCTTGGAGTGGACGATGATCGCCGCGCCCTTGGGCGTCCGGGCGCTGAAGGCCGAGAAGCGGCCGTGGACGTCGATCTCACGCAGGCGGTTGATCGCCGAGGTGCGGGCGCTGTCCATGGTCATCCGGTCGAAATAGCTGGGGCTGTGGGCCGGCCCCACGGTGACGATCTCGGGTCCGTCCGGCTCGGCCAGCCGATCGGCCAGGGCTTCGACGATGATCGGCGAGGTCAGGTACTGGTTCTCGAGATAGATCAGCCGTTTGGCCGCCTTGATGCTGGCCAGGTGCATCAGCATCGTCTCGTTGATCTCGGGATCGGACTTCCAGGCCGGCTGGGTGCGGCAGATGCCGACGGGCGCATTGCGCAGGTCAGGGATCAGATAGTCCGGCCAGGGCGTCTCCTCGGCCTTCTCGGAACGCTCCAGCGCCTCGCCCGTCGATCGGGACCAGCGGGCGATGAACAGGTCGCCCAGGGCCTCGGCAGCCTTGCCGTCGACCATGGCCGCGACTTCGTGGCGAGCCGGATAGTGATGGCCCGTCGGCAGCCGGCGACGCGGATCGTTGTCCAGGTGCTGGGTGGTGTCCCAACGGTCGACGCCGATGTCGCCGCCGCTGACCAGAGCCACCGAGCCGTCGACCACGACCACCTTCTGGTGATGGCAGGCGCTGGCCGGCAGGGTGTTGTCCAGGTGGTACTTGACCCGCGAGCCGGCGAAGAACACCTGGCCGCGCTGGGGCCCGAACAGCTGCGAGGCGGCGATCGGGAACGGCATGTCCCAGACCAGGATCCGCACGTCGAGCCCGGGGTTCAGCGCCGCCTGCCGGCGCAGCAGCAGGCCGATGCGGTCCACGTGCTGGGGGTCGCGGCTCTTGCGAACCCGGTCGGGGTCCAGCCGGGTCAACGGGTCGAACACCCAGGCCAGGATCCAGATCGACTTCTTGGCGGACAGCAGGATCGACTTCAGGGCGTCGAACGCCTCGTCGTTGTCGATGAACAGCGCCAGCCGATCGGCCTGCTCGGTGCGCCAGCAGGTGACGCCGGGCCGCAGCAGCGAGGAGGAGATCAGCGAGGATGCGTCGTCGGCCATGTCGCCCCTTTGTGCCACGGAAATTCGTCAACGCACGGACCCATGTTATGGCTCCGCTTGGATAGAACCTTCGCACATGTTTGTTGGACGCTCATGACCGCCCAAACGCCTGCCCATCACGTCCTCGCCGACCGCAAGCGCCTGTGGGCTTTCTGGCTGGGCTGCCTGGTGGTGACGGCGGGCGTCGTGCTGCACCTGCCGATGTATTTGATGGGGGCCGACACCGGCTACCAGTTGGCCGGCATGAAGATGGACCTGGGCATGACCGTGGGCATGCTGATCATCCCGCCCGGTTGCGTCCTGGCCGGCTGGGGCCTGCTGCCCCGCCGCGGCGTCGACCATCACCTCGAGCACACGATCGAGGTCACCCCGCCCGAGGACGCGCCGCTGACCCTGGCGCACTGGGGCCTGATGCTGGTGCTGGTCGTGGCCCTGATCATCGACATCATGAAGCCCGCCAGCCTGGGCTTCGTGGTGCCCGGCATGATCAAGGAGTACGGGGTCAGCAAGGCCATGGTCGCCTGGCTGCCCTTCGCCGCCCTGAGCGGCACCGTGACCGGCTCGATCATCTGGGGCGCCCTGGCCGACGTCTTCGGGCGACGGGCCTCGATCCTGCTGTCGGCGGTGATGTTCGTCGGCACCTCGATCTGCGGGGCCATGCCCGATTTCTGGTGGAACGTGATCATGTGCTTCATGATGGGCGCGGCCGCCGGGGGCCTGCTGCCCGTCGTCTACGCCCTGCTGGCCGAGACCATGCCCTCCAAGCATCGCGGCTGGGCGCTGGTGCTGGTCGGCGGCCTGGGCGCCGTCGGCGGCTATCTGGCCTCGTCCGGCTGCTCGGCCTGGCTGCAGCCGGACTTCGGCTGGCGGATCATGTGGTTTCTCAACCTGCCGACCGGCCTGATCCTGATCGCCCTGTCGGGCTTCATCCCCGAGTCGGCGAAGTTCCTGGTGACCATCGGCCGAATCGACGCCGCCCACGCGGTGATGAAGCGGTTCGGATCCGTCGTCCGCGAAAAGGCCGACAACCCCGAGGATCACCACCACGTCCTGACCGCCCCGCCGGTCGAGCGGCGCTTCATCGGCAAGACCGCCGCCCTGAGCATCGCGGCGGTGGCCTGGGGCCTGGTCAATTTCGGCCTGCTGCTGTGGCTGCCGGCCGAGCTGGTCGCCGAGGGCCTCAGCGTCGGCGTCTCGAGCCAGTTGCTGGCCAAGTCGGCCCTGATCGCCTTCCCGACCGTCTTCGTCTGCGCCTTCCTCTACAGCCGCTGGAGCACCAAGTGGTCGCTGGCGGCGACGATCACGCTCAGCGCCTTGGGCGTGGCCGGCGTGCTGACCATCGGCCCCGGCGTCAGTCCGGTGCTGCCGGTCGCCCTGATGATCATCGGCACCAACGGCCTGCTGGCCATTCTGCTGCCCTATACCGCCGAGAGCTTCCCGCTGCGGATCCGCGGCCGGGCCACGGGCTGGGTCGCGGCGTGCAGCAAGTCGGGCGGACTGATCGCCCAGCTTCTGGGCATCCTGGCCGCCGTGCCGCCGTTGAAGGTCGCCGCCCTGATGATCATCGCGCCGCTCGCTCTGGCGCTGGTCCTGGTCTCGTGGTTCGGGACCGAGACGCGCGGACGGGATCTGCGGGAGCTGGAGGGGTAGGTCTACAAAATCCCACCAATCCCCGCCGTCATCCCGGGCMYAAGGCCCGGGATGACGATTCAAAAATGTAGATGATAGTAGGCTGGATCAGCCCGCGATCGCCGCGGCGTCGCGTTCGCCGGTGCGGATGCGCAGGGCCTGCTCCAGGTCCATCACGAACACCTTGCCGTCGCCGATCTTGCCGGTGTTGGCGGTGCGCTGCAGGGCCTCGACCACCGGCTCGACCACGTCGTTGGCCACGGCGATCTCCAACTTGACCTTCGGCAGCAGCTTCACCTCGTACTCGGCGCCGCGATAGACCTCGGTCTTGCCCTTCTGGCGGCCATAGCCGCGAACCTCGGTGACCGTCAGGCCCGACGCGCCCGCCTCGGTGACCGCTTCAAGCACGGCGTCCAGGCGGCTGGGCTTGATAATGGCGACGATCATCTTCATTGGCGCGGCTCCCGCTGATGACGGCTTGTTCTAGGACTTGAGGCTAGGCCCGGGAATCGATGGCTCCAAGGGCTTTGCGGCATTTAGAGTACGCGGCGCCTTTCGAACAGGCGCCGTCCTGACCGGAGCGGGGCCGCCCGGCGAGGGCGCGAGCACCCCCGGCGCGAACACCCGCACCCGCGCGCGGCTGCCGCGCGGCTTGACCGCGAAGGTCTGCTTGACGGCTTCCATCAGGATCAGACCGGCGAAGCGCGGCCACAGGCGGGCGCCCACCTGCTCGAACCCCTCGGCCCAGCGCGCCGCGACCGGCATGGGCGGTGCGTACAGCGCGCGGGTCCACCCGGCGGGTTCCAGGTCGGCCTCGCGCAGCAAGGCCTCCAACTGGTGGCGGCTGAACGGGCGACCATGGCCAAAGGGCGTGCTCTCGGCCCCGGCCCACAGGCCGTCGCGCGAGGCCACGGCGACGATCAGCCGGCCCGAGGGCGCCATCACCCGCCAGATCTCGCGCAGAACCGCGGCCGGGTCATCGGCCTCCTCCAGCGCGTGGACGGCCAGGATGCGGTCGAACATGGCGTTGGGGAACGGCAAGGCCGTCTCTTCGACCAGGGTCGCGGCGTTGGCCCCGCCGCTGGGCCAGACCTCGACGCCCTGGGTGGCCGGCATGGCCGCCACCACCCGGCGGGCCTGGGTGCGGGCCTTGTCGAGAAAGGGCGTGGCGTAGCCCAGGCCCAACACGTCCAGCCCACGCGCATCGCCCCAGGCTTCCTCGGTCTTGCGGCCCAGCATCTCGCGGGCCGCGCGTCCGAGCGGGCTGGCGTAGAAGGCTCTGAGATCGAGCACGTCGCGGCGCATTGAGTCTCCCGATCGATGGCTTCATCTATGTAGGCGGGCGGACCCGTCGCGTCACGTCCCACGCCCTGTCCGGAGTCGAGAGCATGTCGCTGACCGTCCACCAGTTTCCCTGCCTGTCGGACAATTACGGCTTTCTCGTGCGCGACGACGCCACCGGAAAGGTCGCGACGATCGACACGCCCGACGCCGACGCCATCCTGTCGGAGCTGGCCAAGCTGGGCTGGACGCTCGACCTGATCCTCAACACCCACTGGCATCCGGACCACGCCGGCGGCAATGCGGCGATCCAGGCGGCGACCGGCGCGACGATCGTCGGCCCCCAGGAGGTGACCCGCATCGCGCCGCTCGATCGCCCGGTCGTCCAG
>NZ_JBFTZS010000350.1:0-4996 GCF_056406675.1 Caulobacter sp. P1_B12_2
GGTCAAGGACGGCAACAGCGTGCTGCGCCTGTTGCACTACCCGCCGATCCCCAAGGACGCCACCGGCGTCCGGGCCGGGGCTCACGGCGACATCAACACCATCACCCTGCTGATGGGCGCGGAAGAAGGCGGGCTGGAGCTTCAGGACCGCAACGGCGAGTGGCTGCCGATCAATCCGCCGCCCGGCTGCGTGGTCTGCAACATCGGCGACATGCTGGAGCGCCTGACCAACCACGTCCTGCCCTCGACGATCCACCGGGTGGTCAATCCGCCGCCGGAACGTCGCGGCGTGGCGCGCTATTCGACGCCGTTCTTCCTGCATTTCGCGTCGGACTACCTGATCAAGACCCTGCCCAGCTGCGTCACCGAAGAGAACCCGGACCGCTATCCCGAGCCGATCACCGCCGACGCCTTCCTCCAGCAGCGCCTGCGGGAGATCAAGCTGGCCTAGCCGCCGGCACGGCCGCGCGCCAAGGCCTCATCCCGGACCTCCATCAGCCCCGGGACGAGCCAGCGGCGAGGCGCCGCCAAAGGAAAAAGCAGAAATGAAAAGGCCCGGAGCAGCGCTCCGGGCCTTTTCTATTTCGTGATCCGCAGGTTCTGGATCGAGCCGGCGATGGTGTTGAACACCGAGGTCAGCTGGCTGGTGTCGTTCACGTCGTAGTACATGTCCAGCTTGCTGGCGCAGTTCTGCAGGATGGCCTTGGAGTGGGTCGAGACCCCCACCCCGATGGCGTAGATCTTCACGCCCTCGGCCTTGGCGTTGTCGCACAGCAGCTTCTCGCGGCTGTCGATCGCGTCGCGGCGTTCGGTCGCCGAGGAGGTGGTCGTCAGGGCCGTGCCGCTGGCGTTCCTCAGCCGGCCCTGACCGATGTAGCCATAGCCCGTATAGATCGACTTGTTGGGGTTGTTGGTGACGTCGTTGGTGTTGTCGCCGTCGGTCAGCAGCACGATCACCTTGGTGGTCTTCTTGCCGTTGGCGGTGGTCGGATTGACGCCGTCGGCGAAGGGCGCGTTGTTCGACACGGTGTGCCAGCCCCAGGCCAAGCCCATGGCGACGTTGGTGTTGCCGTCGGCGATCATCTGGCCGAGCTTGGCCTTCACGACGTTCTGCTGGGTCACCGTGCGGATATTGGTCAGGCGCATCAGGCTGGTCAGCCCGCAACCGGCGTTGGGGCCGTAGTCCGTGCCCGTCTTGGCCGGGCTGATGACATTGTTCTTGTTGCTCGTGCCGTACTTGGCGATCGGCGTCGAGCGGGTGGCCCAGGCGGTGGTCAGGGTGCCGCTGGGCGAGACCCCGTCTGGCAGCCAGTTGTTCGTGATCGGATTGCCGGGATTGTTGACGACCCGGTCGTCGCGATAGCGCGTCGAGCTGGACTGGTTGACGCCGACAGTGTTGTCGTCGGGCTCGTCCGGCGCGAAGAACGGCACGAACATCGAGGCGTTGACCGAGCCGTTGGGCGGGTCGTCCGTGACGTCGTAGGGCGCGGGGCGGCTTTCGACGCATCCGGCCCAGGTCAGGCCCAGGTTCGTCAGCAGGGTGAAGCGGTTCTGGTTGGTGGCGAACACGTCCGTGCCATAGCCGGTGGTCGGCATCTTGCCGGCCAGCCAGCTGCTCTGGCTCTGATAGGTCGAGCCGACGTTCACCGTCATCGAGAACGGCACGACGCTGATCTTCACCGCGTCGGTCTCGCTGGCCCGGGCCGCGGCGGCGCCGAGGACATCGACCAACGACTTGGAGGCGGTGATCAGGGCGTCGATCTTCTTGGTCCCGGAGCCCAGGGGGCTGGCCATCGAACCGGTGTTGTCGAGCACCAGGGCCACTTCCAGCTTGTTCACCGAGCGCATCACGGTGGCGCCGGCCGAAACGTTCGAGTCGCGGGTGCTCCAGAGATTGGAGATGATCGGCTTGATCGTGACGTTCTGGATCGAACCGGCCACGGTGTTGTTCGCGCCCAGGGCGAAGGTCGAGTTGTCGCGAGTGAGCGGCACGCCCAGGCCGGCCATCTCGGTGGCCAAGGCGGCGTCGCCGACGGCGTCCAGGGCGCTGTCGGTGGTCGCGGTCGAGCGGGCGGCCATCAGGGTCGCGGCGTCGAGGGCGTCCTGCAGCTGACGCTTCTGGACGCTGACCCGGCTCAGATCGATCAGGCCGAAGGTCAGGATGGCGATGGGGATCAGCAGCAGCGCGAACTGCACGGCGATGGCCCCGCGCTCGTCGGCGCCCAAACGCCTCACGAGACGCCCCGCAAGGCGTTTCCACATGGTCATGAGCAAGGCCCGACTCCCCAGAGATCGGGCATTATCGCCAAGGACGGTGAACGGGCCGCAAACGACGATGGTGAATCGCCACATTGGAAGAAGAGGGGCCGCGACGCCGCGTCCTTTTGGAAAAGCGGCCGTCGTCTGCTATATCCTCGCCTCGATCCCTGAAATGACTTGCCCCCGGACCGCCCCTTGAGCGTCACCCTCGACCTGTCGCGCATGGCTTCCTCTGTTACCAAGCAGGGGGCCGATGCTCCGAAAGCCTTGATCAACCTGTCGGGCCTGACCCGTCCGCAGATGGTCGCCGCCCTGACCGAGAGCGGCGTCGTCGAGCATGGCAAGGCCAAGATGCGCGCCACCCAGATCTTCCGCTGGGTGCATCATCGCGGCGTGACCGACTTCGCCCAGATGAGCGACGTGGCCAAGGAAACCCGGGCTCGTCTGGCTGACTGCTTCACGATCGTCCGCCCCGAGGTGGTCGAGCGCCAGGTCTCCAAGGACGGCACCCGCAAGTGGCTGATCCGCATGGGTCCGGGCATCGAGGTCGAGACTGTCTACATTCCGTCGGTCGGCCGCAGCGGCGCGCTCTGCGTCTCCAGCCAGGTTGGCTGCACGCTGAACTGCAGCTTCTGCCACACCGGCACCCAGGCCCTGGTCCGCAACCTGACCGCCGCCGAGATCGTCGCCCAGGTGCAGATCGCCAAGGACGACCTGGCCGAGTGGCCGTCCGACAAGGACGACCGCCTGTTGAGCAACATCGTGTTCATGGGCATGGGCGAGCCGCTCTACAATCTGGGCCAGGTGGCCGACGCCATCGAGATCATCAGCGACAACGAGGGCATCGCCATCTCGCGTCGCCGGATCACGGTGTCGACCTCAGGCGTGGTCCCGCAGCTGGACGCCCTGGGCGACAAGACCCAGGCCATGCTGGCCATCAGCCTGCACGCCACCAACGACGCCCTGCGCGACGTGTTGGTGCCGCTGAACAAGAAGTATCCGCTGGACCAACTGATGGCCGGCATCCGCGCCTATCCGGGCATCAGCAACGCCCGCCGGGTGACGTTCGAATACGTGATGCTGAAGGACGTCAACGACAGCCCCGACGAAGCCCGGGCCCTGGTCAAGCTGATCAAGGGCATCCCGGCCAAGGTCAATCTGATCCCGTTCAACCCCTGGCCGGGCAGCGACTATCAGTGCTCTGACTGGGCGGCGATCGAGGCCTTCGCCGCGATCCTCAACAAGGCCGGCTATTCCTCGCCGATCCGCACCCCCCGAGGTCGCGACATCCTCGCCGCCTGCGGTCAGCTGAAGAGCGAGAGCGAGAAGGTCCGCGCCTCGGCGATGCGCAAGCTGTCCATGGCGGCCATGGCCGGCGTGCTGGACGACGACGAGGACGAGGCGGCGGCCTGATGCCGGACGCCGCCGCGCCGGACGCCGCGATGATGGCCGGCCCCCAGGCGCTGGCGCGGTTCCTCGAAACGGCTGACGAAAGCGTGCTGCGGGACGTGTTCTCGGCCGGCGATCTGGTCATCCTCGAAAACTTCCCGCCGCACGTGTTCACCGGCCAGGACGGCCTGGCGCATTGGCGCGCCCTGATGGCCCGGCACGTGGGCGCCATCAGCGACCTGCGTCACGTGTTCAGTCCGCCTCAGGACTTCGGACGGACGGGCGACACGGTCTATTTCTCGCTGCCCACCCGCTGGACCGGCGTCCGGGACGGCAAGCGGTTCGACGAACACGGCGGCTGGTCGTTCACCCAGGTGCTGGAACGAGGCCGCTGGCGGATCAGGGCCTACGGCTGGTCGGTCACCAGCTTCGTTCAGTCCTAGGCGCGCTTCATCGCCGCCTTGTCCCGCGACACCGAGGGGCGCCCCCTACGCAGGACCTTTGATCCCTGCTAGCAATGCCGTCTTCAGTTCCGGGGGTTTTCGTCTTCATGCCGCCACAGCTTCAGTCGCCCGAGATCCAGGCCTTCGCCAGCGGCCTGCCGCTGACCTTGATGCACGCCGCCATCACCCTGGTGATGCTGGTGGTGGGCACGGCGCTCTACGCGCTGCTGACCCCGCACAAGGAGATCAAGCTGATCCGCGAGGGCAACGCCGCCGCCGCCCTGTCGCTGGGCGGGGTGATGGTGGGCCTGGCCATTCCGCTGGCCACCTCGCTGTCGGCTTCCGTGTCGCCGTTGGAGATCGTGCTGTGGGGCGTCTCGACCATCGTCGTCCAACTGCTGGTCTTCCGGATCACCGACATGCTGCTCAAGGGTCTCCCCGAGCGGATCAACGAGGGCGAGGTCGCCGCCGCCGCCCTGCTGGTCGGGGCCAAGATCGCCACCGCCCTGATCCTGGCCGCCGCCGTGGCCGGCTGACGGTCGGGCAAGCGGGGCGGTTCAAGTGCATTTCCCGAAACTCCCGGACTGGCTGATCTACGGGGCGGTGGTCAGCGCCCTGCTGGTCGTGGCCATCGGCCGGCAGGAGCGTTCCGACGCGCMGCCGCCGCCGCCGCCGGTGCCGGGTGATGTCGGCCTGCCGCTGGGGCCCGCCTCGCCGTTCGATCCCTCCATCGTCGTCCAGGTGCCCGAGAAGGGCCAACCCGGCAGCGGAACGGCCTTTTCGGTCGATGACGGCGGCTCGTGGCTGACCGCCCGGCACGTGGTCGACGGCTGCAGCCAGGCGGCGATCGTCGTGGCCGACGGCCGGGGCGTCGCGGCGCGGGTCACGCTGGATCCGTCCGGGGA
>NZ_JBFTZS010000351.1:0-4990 GCF_056406675.1 Caulobacter sp. P1_B12_2
GGACCCCACATGCCGTCCGGCACCGGGGCCGACAGGCCGCCCATCGAGACATCGCGGGTCTTGACCAGCAGCACCTCGCCGTTGGTCAGGTGCAGCTTGGCGGCCAGATGGGCGTCGAGGCGGACATGACTACGGATCTGCCGCGTTTCCCGGCCGACCGCGATGGCGGTCAGCAGCACCAGCAGGCTGAACACGGTCCAGACGGTGTTCATAGCCACGGTGAAGGCGCGGGTCGTATCGATCTCGCCGACCAGGAACCGTGACGCGCCCAGCGCCAGACCCAGGATCAGCAGGCCGGCGGTCAGGATGTGGGGCCACATCAACGGCCAGTCGAAATAGCCCTTCTCGAGATGGCCGCCCTTGTCGGTGACGTTGAACTTGCCCCGCTTGGGATCGATCAGGGTCACCACGGTGGGGATCAGCAGGTGGAAGGCCAGCAGGGTCTCGTAGATCTCGCCCCAGAACGCCATGCGCTCCTCGCCCTGCATGCGGTTGTTGGTGACGATCGAGTGCACCAGGTGGGGCAGGGCGTAGACCAGGATCACCGGGGCCGAGGCGCTGATGATGTTGAAATCACCCAGCAGGAAGGCCAGGGGCGAGGTCAGGAACACGATGCGCGGCAACGGAAACTGGAAGTGCAGCATGGCGTTGAGGTAGCAAAGCCGCTGGGGCCAGCTGAGGCCCTTGCCGGTCAGCGGATTGTCGATCCGGAAGATCTGGGTCATGCCGCGGGCCCAGCGGATGCGCTGGCCGATGTGCAGCGCCAGGCGTTCGGTCGCCAGCCCCGCCGACAGCCGGATTTCCAGGAACGCGGTGTTCCAGCCCAGGCGTTGAAGCTTCAGGGCGGTATGGGCGTCCTCGGTGACGGTCTCGTGGGCGAAACCGTGGGTCTGGTCCAGGGCGGAGCGGCGCAGCACCGCGCAGGAGCCGCAGAAGAAGGCCGCGTTCCAGAGGTCGTTGCCGGGCTGGACCACACCGTAGAACAGGTCGCCCTCGCCGGGGATGTCGCGAACCGTCTGCAGGTTCCGCTGCACCGGATCGGGCGAGTAGAAGTGGTGTGGGGTCTGCAGCAGGGCCAGCTTGGCGTCCTCCTGGAACCAGCCGACGGTCATCTGCAGGAAGGCCCGGGTCGGGATGTGGTCGCAGTCGAAGATGCAGACCAGCTCGGCGTCGGTGCGCTCCAGGGCGTGGTTCAGGTTGCCGGCCTTGGCGCCCTTGTTGTCGGGGCGGGCGATGTAGGTCGCCCCGGCCATTTCGGCGAAGGCGCGGAAGGCGGGGCGGCGACCGTCGTCGAGCAGGAAGACCCGGAAGCGATCCGGCGGGTAGTCCATGCCCAGCGCCGCCAGGACGGTGTCCTGCACGATCTCCAGGCTTTCGTTGTRGGTGGGGATAAAGACGTCGATGCGGGGCCAGGTCGCGGGCGCGCCGTCCAGCGGCCGGACGGGGCGATGCAGGGGCCAGGCGGTCTGCAGGTAGCCCAACAGCAGGATCAGCCACGCGTAGATCTCCGCCATGTACAGCCCGACGCCGAGGAAGACCTCGCCGGGATTGCGGAAATGCAGCGTCTCGGTGGTGCGCCACCACAGATAACGGGTGCTGATGATCACCGAGACCACGCACAGGGCTATGGTCAGGTGTTTGGATTGCGGGAACACCCGGTTGACGACGATGACCGCTGTGATCGTCGTCAGCGCGAACAACGCCTGGGCGTGAAAGGTGAGCGGAATGACGACCGCGACGATCGCGACGTAGGACAGGCCTAAAGCGGCGAGAATCCACATCAGCCGCGTGGCGAGGCGCTTTGTCATCAAGCCTCCAAAATAGCGCCTGCCAAGGACCTCAATCGGTTAGCAAAGCGCGGCTTCTGTTGGCTGACTTGCAACGACTTGGACGCAGGCGGCGATTTTAAGAGCACAAAAAATAGAACTCGATCCATCGTCGCCGGAATACTGGAAATCGCCGGATGGATATGTCGACCTAATCTGGCGCGGCGAGGATCGGCAATCGGGTGATCGACCCAGGGGAGGCAGGGTAAAACCTTATTTTGCGGCCGCCCGACCTCGCTCCATCAGGGCCCCAAGCCTTCACGCCGTTTCGCGCGACGTGATCCCGGCGGTCAGGTTCGCTACATCCGCATCCTGAAGCCCAGGCCGAAAGCGCGGCCGGCGCGGCCGATCTGTAGGGGCCGCCCTGGGCGCCCTTCGAAGGCGGCTTCGATGGTGTCGGTCAGGTTGCTGGCCTCGACAAAGATGGCCATCGACCGGCCCAGATCGTACGAGCCCGAGACGTCCAGATAGCCCGCGTCTGCGACGACGAAGCTCGAAACGCCGCCGCCCTGCATGTCGGCCTCCGAGCCGAACGACGAACGCCAAGTCCAGGAGAGGTGCGCGTGCAGGCGCCCACGCTCGACGAACGGGCTGATCGAGTAGGAAAGGCGGGAGACGCCGTTCAGGCGCGTGCCCTCGCCGGTCGCGCGGTTGCGGGTCTCCGCATCGATCAGGGTGGCGCTGGTCCAGACGCCCAGCCCGCCCGGCCAGCGGCGGCTGAAGGCGATCTCGACGCCCGACACCTGGGCTCGGCCCGTGTTGCGCGGCCGGGCCATCATCACCGTGGCCGTCACCGGCGGGCCGGCGCGGGTGGCGAAGGCCAGGCGCTCGGGGCTGGAGGTCTGGGTGATGTAGTCGTCGATGGTCTTGTGAAACAACGCCAGGCTGAAGCCGCCGAAATCGGCGAACTCTCGCTCCAGAGAGGCGTCGAGATTGGTCGAGATGTAGGGCTTGAGATCGGGATTGCCGCCGACGCCGCTGAACAGCGTGTCGGGCGAGGGATGATCGACCTCGGCCTGGCCGCGATTGTACAGCGTCGAGACCAGGCTGCTGGCCGGGATCGTGGCCGAGCGGAGGTCAGCGAGGGAAGGACGGGTGATGCTGCGCGATGCGGCCAGGCGCAGGCGCCAGGACGGATCCAGCGCGATGGCGAGATTGGCGCTGGGCAGGGCGACCAGATAGGCGCCGCCGTGCTCGACCGGATGCACTTCCAGCGCGCCCGCCGGGGAGACGCCGAGCAGCGAGCCCTCGACCTGAGTGCGCGTGCGGCTGACGCGCAGGCCCAGATTGCCGGAAACCGCCCGCCCGCCGACGGTGGTGGTGAAGTCCGTTCGACCATAGACCGCGAAGATCTGCTCGCCGACCTCGTACGAGTTCTGCAGGTCGGCGCCGGTGGGGGAGAGATCGCGGGCCTGGACGATCACCGTGTCGGCCTCTCCGGGCAGGATGAACGCGGCCCGGAAGGCGGAAAAGTCGATCGCCGTCCATGGACCGGTGCGTGCGGTGATCAAGCCGCTGAACACGTCGTCGGGCGTCTGGATGTCGAAGAAGTCGGATGTGACGACCGCTCCAGGGCGGAGGATCGCCTCACGATCACGTCGCTGATAGTCGCGCCCTCGATCGCTGAATTGTCCTCCCAGGTCCACACGCTCGAAGCGTAGAGGCCCGAGGCTGAAATCGACCGGTCGCTGGCCGGCCAGCAAGGCGGTCCGGTCGTGGTCTTCGACATTGGTCGCTCGCACGCCGTAGCGCGCGTGGCTCAGAGCACGCGGGTCGGACAGGTCGAAGGTGGTTTGGAGGACAGGCACCCGGCGGGCGTTCGCCAGGTCCGGACCCAGGTCGAAACGATAGGTCACGCCCTCGGGCGACTCCGCCGCGATGCGTTGCAGCGGCGTGTCCAGGCCCGAGCGGGCGCGCGACCAACTGAACCGGGGCGACAGGCTCCAGGCGCCCAACTGGGTCTGGGCCGAGAGGGCCAGCGACAGACTGTCATGGGCCTGATCGGAGATCTCGGTGTTGTTGCTGAGCTGGCCAGCCGTCAGCCGCGCGGCGGTCATCACCCCGTCCGTGACCACCAGGCTGGACGGATCCAGCGCGGCTGTCGCGGCCCGGTCGCCGATCTCATAGACGATCCGGTCCTCGCGAATGGCGTTGTCAAAGCGCGAGGTCAGGGCGTTGAGCTCGACCGTCGTGTCCGGCGCCGCTCGCCACTCGAGGCCGACGAAGGCCGTGGCGCGGCTGCGGTCCTCGCGCTCGACCGTGGTGCGCAGGTCGTTGGGTGTGAGCACGGCGCGACCACCGATGTGGATGTCGCGCCAGCGCTGGATCTGAAAGCGATCGTAGCGGACCTCGCGGGTCTCGGTGGAGAGCCCGGCCACGACGCCAAGCGCGCCGTCATCGCGTCGCCAGCGCCCCGATAGCGCCACATCAGGCGAGACCACGCCCGAGCGCTCTTCGATGTGCCCGTCCAGCCGCGCCGATAGATAGGCCGGGCCGTCCAGGCCGCGGACGGTGCGGATGTCGATGTTGGAGCCGATGCCGCCGTCGATCAGGTCGGCGGTCGGCGACTTGGCCAGCACGGCCCCGGCCAGCAGGTCGGCCGACAGGGCTCGGAAACGGAACTGTCGGCCGCTCTGGGTGGAGTTGCGGATGTTCTCGTTGAAGGCGACCGGCGCGCCGTTCAGGGTCACCGACTGGAAGAGAGGGCCCAGGCCTCGAACGCTGACGAACTGCCCCTCGCCGACCTCGCGCTCGATGGCCACGCCGGGCACGCGCTGCAGGGCCTCGGCCAGATTGGCGGCCGGCAGTTCGCCCATCCGACCGGCCCAGACGGAATCGATGATCGCGTCGGCGCGCCGCTTGGCGACAAGCGAGGCCTCGATGCCGTCGGAGAAACTGGCCGTCACGGTCACGGCGTCGACTTCGGCGGGGTTGGGGTCAACGGGGGCGGCGCGCGGCGCGGAGGGAGCCGGGGTGGTCTCGGCCCAGACTCGGACGGAGCGCTGGTCGATGATTTCGTGGCGCAGGCCGGTGCCGGCCAGCATCCTTTTCACGGCCTCCTGCCAAGGCATGGCGCCATCAACGGCGTTGGTGCGATGCACCTGGCCGGGCTCGACGACATAGGCGAAGGCGCAGCCGCCCTTCAGGCACAACGCCATCAAGGC
>NZ_JBFTZS010000352.1:0-4979 GCF_056406675.1 Caulobacter sp. P1_B12_2
TCCTTGCCGGCCTCGGCCACGCCGATGATGATGCTCTCGCCCCAGCCGCGATGGCAGGCCTCCAGCGCCTGGCGCATGACCGTGGTGTTGCCGGTGGCGTCGAAGGTGTAGTCCGCGCCGCCGTCGGTCAGGGCCACCAGATGGGCGACCAGATCGCCGTCGATGGTCTTGGGGTTGACGAAGTGGGTCATGCCGAACTTGCGGCCCCATTCCTCGCGGTCCGGATTGAGATCCACGCCGACGATCATGTTGGCGCCGACCAGCTTCAGGCCCTGGATGACGTTCAGCCCGATGCCGCCCAGGCCGAACACGATGGCGTTGGCGCCCGGCTCGACCTTGGCGGTGTTGACCACCGCCCCGACGCCCGTCGTCACGCCGCAGCCGCAGTAGCAAGCCGACTTGAACGGCGCGTCCTTGCGGATGCGAGCCACGGCGATCTCGGGCAGCACGGTGAAGTTCGAGAAGGTCGAGCAGCCCATGTAGTGGTGGATCGTCTGGCCCTTGTAGGAAAAGCGGCTGGTGCCGTCCGGCATCAGCCCCTTGCCCTGGGTGGCGCGGATCGCCGTGCAGAGGTTGGTCTTGCCGCTGAGGCAGCTTTTGCACTGGCGGCATTCGGGCGTGTAGAGCGGGATCACGTGGTCGCCGACCGCCAGGCTGGTGACGCCGGGACCGACCTCGACCACCACGCCCGCGCCCTCGTGGCCCAGGATCGAGGGGAACAGGCCCTCTGAGTCCAGGCCGTCCAGCGTGTAGGCGTCGGTGTGGCAGACGCCGGTGGCCTTGATCTCGATCAGCACCTCGCCGGCCTTGGGGCCCTCCAGATCGACCTCGACGATCTCCAGCGGCTGCTTGGCGGCGAAGGCGACGGCGGCGCGGGTTTTCATGGGGAAGGTCTCCGGAATGCGAGTCGGCGGCACCTTGCCAAGGCTTGGCGGCGCGAACCAGTCCCGTCGGGGCGGCGATTGTGGCTCGCCCGATCCTGATGTAAAATATTATTGACATGATGGCGCGCAAGGCGCACTCGATGTTAGATATCTTTTACATCACTAGGAGCCAAGAATGGCCTTGCGAGAAAAGAGTGCGTGGATTTCGTTCTGGACGACCGTGGTCGTCTACGGGGCCTATTTCGCCTATGTCGGCCAGGCGGCCGCCGCCGGACGGCCGGTCGGTTTCGCAGGACCGCTGACCACCTGCATCTTCGTGCTGGTGGTGCTGCAGGTCGGCCTGCAGATCGTGATCGCCGCCTTGAACCGCGAGCCGCGCGGACCGCAGGACGAGCGGGAGCGGTTGATCGACCTGAACGCCCGGGCCCAGGCCTTCTACGTGCTGCAGGTCGCGGCGATGGCCGCGGCGGTGACGGTTTATTTCTTCGACAAGACCCTGATGGCCAACGCCGTGATCGCGGCCCTGGCGGTGTCGGAGCTGGCCCGCCACGGCGGGGTCATCCTTGGCTATCGGCGGGCCTGCTGACCGTGCCGGCCCCGCCCCCGATCAAGAACGACATCCGCCGCCTGCGCTTCGAGCATGGCGAGATGACCCAGGCCGACCTGGCGCTGCGCATCGGCATGACCCGCCAGACCATCGCCGCCATCGAGCAAGGCAAGTACTCGCCATCGCTGGAAGCGGCGTTCCGGATCGCCCAGGTGTTCGGAGTCGGGCTGGAGCGGGTGTTTCAGTGGGAGGGTTAGGAGAACCCTCTCCCGGAGGGGAGAGGGCTACTCGTTGTCCTTGGCCGCCTTCTGCGCCGCCAGCTTGGCCAGCACCCGACCGCGGCCCTTGGACAGGGCCGTGATCATGCCGCGGAAGGTGCGGACCTCCTGCTCCGTCAGTCGGGCCCGGGCCAGCGGGGCGCGCAGATTGCGGACCATCGACGGCTTCTTCTCGGGCGGATGGTAGAAGCCCGCCTTCTCCAGCTCGTCCTCCAGCTGGCCGTACAGGCCCAGCAGGCTGGACTGGTCGGCCGGCTCGGCGACGTTGTATTCGAACTTCGACCACGGCCGGTCGTCGACCGTCATCTTCCATTCGTAGGCGTTGATCGACACGGCCTGGGCCAGGTTCAGCGAGCGGAACTTCTCGTCGATCGGGATCGAGACGATGGCCTGGCACAGGGCGATGTCGTCGGTCTCCAGTCCGGCCCGCTCGCCGCCGAACAGCAGGCCCACGGCGTAGCCCTGGGCGACGTCGGCGGCCAGGTGGCCGGCGGCCTCGCGCGGCGTATAGACCGGCAGGCGGGTCTCGCGCGGGCGGGCCGTGGTGGCGAACACCAGCTTCAGGTCGGCGATGGCCTCTTCCAGGGTGTCGAACACCTTGGCGTTGTCGAGCGGCCAGGTGGCGCCCGAGGCGCTGGGCCAGGCGCGCTCCTGYGGCCAGCCGTCGCGCGGCTTGACCAGGCGCAGGTCCTCGAGCCCGAAATTGGCCATCACCCGGGCGACCGCGCCGATGTTCTCGGCCAGTTGCGGGTGGTTCAGGATCACGCAGGGCGGGAGGTGCTTGGAGGTCATCGCCTCCCTTTGCCGCCGGACCACGGCGCGGTGCAAGCCCCACAATGGCGGTTCATGCGTTTAGCGACGGCCCAGCGTCCGCTGAAGCTCACCAAGATCGTCCAGAGACGCCTCATGTTCCGACCCGTCGCCGTCCTTCTCCTGACCCTTGTGCTGGCCGGCTGCGGCGAACCGCCGATGCTGGGCCAGACCGACCCGCTGTTCGACCGCGAGAAGCTGACCGCCGATTTCCAGCCCATCGCCGACCGCGTCGCGCCGGGCAGCCTGGGCGTGGCCGTCGAGGACCTGGGCACCGGCCAGATCATCTCTTTCAATGGCGAAAAGCGCTTTCCGCTGCAGGCCGTGTTCATGGCCCCGCTGGGCGCGGCGGTGATGGCCGAGGTCGAAGCCAAGCGGCTGGCCCTGGACGACGTCCTGCTGATCGAGGACGTCGACCTGTCGCCGCCCCACAGCCCGATCGCCGACGCCTGGACGGGCCCCACGACCTACACCGTCCAGGAGCTTCTTGAGCGCGCGGTGCGAGACGGCGACAACACCGCCGCGGACGTGCTGATGAAGCGGATCGGCGGTCCCGGCGCGGTCACCGCCTGGCTGCAGGGCCGCAAGGTCAACAACCTGGACGTCGACCGCTACCAGCGCCAGCTGCAGCCCGACAGCCTGGGCCTGGCCTCGTTCCGCGCCGGCTGGAAGGGCGAGGCCGCCTATCGCGCCGCCCTCGACAAGGTGCCGGCCGTCGACCGCCGCCGCGCGATCCTGGCCTATCTGGCCGATCCGCGCGACACCGCCACGCCCCTGGGCGTCCTGCGGTTCCTGGAGGCCCTGAACCAGGCCGAACTGCTGGATGTGGAGTCCCGACGCCTGCTGGGCCGGATCACCGGCCAGACGCAAGGCGGGGCCGGCCGCCTGCGCGCCGCCCTGCCCGACGGCGCCCGCCTGGTCCACGTGCCCGCCACGGCGCGCACCGACCTGGGCTTCACGCCCGTGGTCAACGACATCGGCGTCTACACCCTGAAGGACGGCCGCAAGTTCGCCGTCGTCGCCTTCATCTCAGGCTCGTCCCTGCCCGTCGCCGAGCAGGAAAAGGCGATCGCCGACGTCGGACGGGTGGTGATCAAGGCGGCGAAGTAGCCAGGTCCAGGCCGTATTCCAGGAACCGGGTCTCGCGCGTCCAGCCCAGGCTTTCGTACAGGGTCCGGGCCGCCAGATTGTCGACGCCGGTCACCAGGGACAGGCCGGCCGCCCCGGCGTCGCGGGCCATGGCGCCGGCGGCCTCGACCAGCGCCCTGCCCGCCCCGCCGCGTCGCTGGGCGGGTTCGACATAGAGGTCGTTGAGGATGAAGGTCGCCGCCGTCCGGATCGACGAGAAGCTGGGATACAGCTGAACGAAGCCGACGGCCTCGCCGGCGTCCAGCGCGAGCAGGATCACCGACTGCCCCCGCGCCATCCGCTCGGCCAGGAAGCGGCGCGCGCCCGCTTCATCGGACGGGCGGTCGTAGAACTGGCGATAGCGGTCGAACATCGGGACGAGACTTGGCAGGTCGCCCGGCGCGGCGTGGCGGATCCGCATCGTCAGGCGGTCCGGCTGTAGCGCATGACCCAGTTGGTCTCCCAGGTCACGCCGCCGTCGGGCGAGAAGGCCTGCTCCCACTGGGCCAGGTCCGGCGACAACGAGCGAAACTGTCCGCGCACCCTGACGGGCCGCCCTTCGAAGGTCTCGTCCGACAGGAAGGTCCCGACGCCGTTCTCGAACCGGCCCAGGCCGGGTTCGCCCAGGTCCAGGGGGGCGCCGGCGCTGAGGTACCAGTCGGCCCAGACGCCGGTTCTGGCGTCGAAGGCCCGCAAACCCAGGCCGGCGGACGGCCCGCTGGCGCGCCGGGCGAAACTCTCGTTGAGGTTCACCATGCCGCCCAGCAGGGCCTGGCAGGTGGTGGCTCCCTCGAACGTCTCCCAATCGTCATTGCCCGCCAGGCGCTTTTTCAGGCGGCGGTGATGCACGGTCCAGGATCCGACGAAGAAATCGAAGTCGTGGATCGAGCCGCCGCCCTTGGCCGGCGACTGGGCGAGGCCAGGCGCGGCGGCCAGGGCGGCGGTCAGGCTGGGCAGGACGGCCAGCGCCAGCATCACGCCGCGGCGGTCGGGATGATCGGTCATGATCAACGCGCCTTGGAGAAGTCGGAGAACCAGTTGGTCTCCCAGGTCTTGCCGCCGTCCGGCGAGAAGGCCTGCTCCCAGTGGGCGCCCGTCGCGGTGATGTTCGACCAGATGAACCGCACCTTGATCGGTTTCCCGCGCAGCACGTCGTCGGCGTAGAAGGTCCCGATCCCGTTGACGAACCGCCCCCTCATCGGCGGATTCAGGTCGCCATGCGGGTTGCGGCCGTCCAGCCACCAGATCAGCCACTGGTCGGTCCTTGGATCGTAGGATCGCAGGGTGACGCCGTTGTAGGGGCCGCTGGGCAGATCCAGGACGTTGTCATCC
>NZ_JBFTZS010000353.1:0-4968 GCF_056406675.1 Caulobacter sp. P1_B12_2
GTCGTCGGCCTTGAAGGGCTTGACCATATAGCCGTTCGCGCCAGCGCTCAGCGCGGCCTTGACCGTCTCGATGTCGCCCCTGGCGGTCAGCATCATCACCGGAACCTTGTTGCGGCGGTGACGGCGCAGCACGTTCAACACGGCGAGACCGGTCATGTCGGGCATCTGAATGTCCAGCAGCACCAGTTGCGCCCGCGTGCGCTCGATCAGGTGCAGTCCAGATTCGCCCGTGCTGGCGGTGGCCACGGTGTAGCCTGCCTGGGTCAGCACCAGGTCGGCGACCTGACGGATCAGCAGATCGTCGTCGATCACCAGAATGGTTGTCGGCATGAGTCTTCCTTACGCCACCTGTTCCTGAGAGCCGGCCCGCGCCAGATCGGCGAGCCAGTCGCGCGCGTCCGCCTCGGCCGCGTGCGCCAGGTCGCGAGCGCGAGCCAGGGCCGGATCGTGGTCGAGGCCGTTCTCAAGCCTCTGCTCAAGCTCGCCGCACGCTTCGGACAACGCGTCGTAGCCTAACATGCCGACGCCGCCGCGCAGAGCGTGAGCTTCCTCCCGGAGGCGATCCAGGTCGGCGTCGGGCGACAATTTGCCCTGAAGCTGGCCCAGCAGCGTGTTCAGCAGACTGGTGACGCCTGACGCGCCGAACGTCTGCTCCAGGTCCCGACGTCCGTCGCCGTCGGGCTGGGCGGCGGACGGCGGGGCCTCGCCGACATAGCGCTTCAGCATGGCCTCAAGCGCGCCGGGCTTGAGCGGCTTGGTCAGGTGGCCGTCCATGCCCGCCGCCTCGCATCGCGCCAGGTGCTCCGGTGTCGCGCTGGCGGTGAGGGCGATAATCGGCAGGGTGGAATAGGGCCGGCCGGCCGAGCGGATCCGGCGCGTGGCCATGAAGCCGTCCATTACCGGCATCTGGCAGTCCATCAGCACCAGGTCGAACGGCTGGGCGGCGACCGCCTCGACCGCCGCCGCGCCGTCGTTGGCCAGCGTCACCGAGCAGCCCGCGTTCGACAGGAGGGCCATCATCAGTTCGCGGTTGAGCTCGACATCGTCGACCACCAGCACCCGCGCGCCGGCGAACGCGCGGCTGTGATCGGCCACCTCCGCCGGACCGGTGGCGGCCTCGGCGATCGGCAGGCAGAGCTCGAACCAGAAGGTGGAACCGGTCCCGAGCGTGCTGGTGACGCCGATCTGACCGCCCATCAGTTCGATCAGCTGCTTGGAGATGACCAGCCCCAGGCCGGTGCCGCCATAGTTGGCGGCGATCGAGGTCTCGGCCTGGGCAAAGCGATTGAACAGGCCGTCGATCTTGTTGCTGGCGATGCCAGCCCCCGTGTCGGAGACCTCGATGCGAATGCGCAGGGCGTCCGATCCAGCCAGATCCCACGTCAGCCGCGCGGCGACGCCGCCCTGCGAGGTGAACTTGACCGCGTTGGACAGCAGATTGAGCAGCACCTGCCGCAGGCGGCCCACATCGCCGACCACCATCGCCGGCGCCGCCGCCGGTAGAAGCGCCTGCAATGCGAGGTCCTTGGCGGCGGTCTGCGGCTCAAGCAGCGCCACCGTTTGGCTGACAAAGGTCATGAGATCGAAGGGGGCGCCGTGCAGTTCCAGCGCCGCGGCCTCCAGCTTGGAGAAGTCCAGGACGTTGTCGATCACCGCGTGCAGCGCCTGGCCGGCGTTGTGCACCAGGCCGATGCGCCGGCGATCCTCATCCCCCAGACCCGGGCTTTCGGTCAGCAGGCGCGAGAAGCCGATGATGCTGTTGAGCGGCGTGCGCAACTCGTGGCTCATATTGGCCAGGAAGTCGGCCTTGGAGCGCATGGCGACCTCGGCCTCGTGGCGAGCCTGAGCGAGGGCGTCTTCCTGTTCCTTTTGCGCGGTGACGTCCCGCACGACGTCGAGATAGCCGGTCGGCTGGCCGCCGGCGTCGCGCAGGAGGGCGGGGCTGGATTCCAGCCACAGCCAGCGATCTTCGGCCTGGTGCTTGCCGCGCCAGCGCACCCGGCGAGCCGGCTCGCCGCGCATCAGGGCGTGGAAGGTCGCCTCCAAGGTGGGCTGGTCGTCGGGATGGGCGAACGCGCTGGCCTTCTGGCCGATCAGGCCCTCGACGTCATAGCCGGCAAGGGTCTCGATGGCGGGCGAGACGAAGGTGATCAGGCCCCGTGGGTCGCTGGTGACGATCACGTCCGTGGCGTTGTGAGCCATGAGCTTGTAGCGCCGGTCGCTTTCTCGAGCGGCGTGTTCGGCGACCTTCAGGTCGGTGACGTCGACGAGCACGCTGAAGGCGCTGACAGCCTGGCCCGCCCGCCACTGGATGTGGCCGCGCAGCAGGATGTGGCGCTCCCGATCGCCCGGGAGCAACAGGCGATAGCTAGTGTCGAAGACGTCCGCCTTGGCGGCCAGCGCCGCGTCGTAGTCATCGCGAACCTGCTGATGATCGTCGGGATGGCGCCGCGAGAGGAGCAGATCATAGCCCGGTTGATGTTCGGCGGGGTCCAGGTCGAGGATCGTCCAGATCTCGTCCGACCATGTCATCTCCTGAGTGGCGATGTCATAGGTCATGTAACCCATGTGGGCCATCTTCTCGGCCGAACGCATCAGCGTGTTGGCCTGCATCGCGACCTGCTCGGCCGCCTCGGCCGCCTGTTGCGCGGCCGTCAACGCCGCCTCGTGCTCCATGCGCTCGGTGACGTCGCGGATCACATCCGAGGTCTCCAGCAACCCGCCGCCGAAAGGCGCGTGCACGCCCTGCGGTTGGGATTCGAGCCAGACCCAGCGCCCGTCCTTGTGACGCGCTCTGTAGACGAGGCGGCCGTCGACGGCCGCGCCTTGCCGTAAACTGACCAGCGCCGCGCGTATGGGCGCGTAGTCGTCGGAGTGGATCAACCAGCCGAGTGTCCGACCTTCCAGTTCCTCGGGCTCGTAGCCGAGGACGGATTTGCAGGCGGGATTGACCGACAGGCATATTCCGGTGGGATCCAGGCGCAAGACGATGTCGCTGGCCTTGGCGGCGATCTCGGCATAGCGGCCTTCCAGATGGGTCCGCTGGATCTCGGCGAGCTTGGCGTCGGTGTTGTCCGTGAGGGTGCCGAAAAGCGTCACGACCGCGCCGCTCTCGTCGCGCTGGCAGGCGACATGTCCGCCCGTCAGCCGCATCTCGCCGGTGGAACGGAAGATGCGGATCTGCTCCTGAGAATAGTCCTCGCCATGCTGGATCGCGCGATCGACCAGACGCTGGCATTCGGGAGCGTCGTCAGGATGGACCATGGCCATGGCCGCCGCCAGGTCTGCGTCGGAGTTCGGATCGACGCCGAAGATCTCGTACATCTGTCGCGACCAGGTGAAGATCCCCGTCGGAATGTCCAGGGTCCAGTGTCCCAGTCGGGCGACGCTGGTGGCGGTGTCTAGCCTCAGCGTCTGGTTTTCGGCGGCGCGCAGGGCGCGAGCGAGCGAGGCCTGGAGCTTGCGGGCCTCGGCGCGCTGATTGGCGAGGGGCAGACTGGCCAGGATCGAGATCGCCAGAAACGCTTGCAACACCAAGATGCGCTCGGTGGGATCGCCATCGATCAGGCCGATGGGGCCATGCCCCGCCAGGCTGAGCGTGATGCCGATCAGGGCGGTGATCATGACGCCTAGCGCCGCGCCGAACAGCTCCAGCCGCCACGTCACCAGCATGAGGGCGGGCGGGACCAGGAACAGCAGCGGATAGCGCGATTGGCCGAATGTGACGCCGACCACCGTGATCAGCACGAAGAGGGTCCAGCCATGTTTCCCAAACCTGGGTTCGTCCTCGCCGCGTTTCTGGGTGAGCAGCAGCAAACAGGGGGTCAGGGTCATGAAGCCCAAGGCGTGGGCCATGATCCACACCGTCAGGCTTTGCAGGACCTGATCTCCGTTGAAAAGGCCCAGGCCCGAGGAGGCGATCACCGCCGCGACGCCGGCGCTGGCCGTCGCCGCCATTCCGAATTGCAGCAGATGAGCAGTCCGGCTGATATCGAAGCCTTGTCCGATGACGTGTCGGATCAACAGGGCGCAGGCCAGTGTTTCCAGCAGGTTGGCCACGCAGAGGGTGAGGGCGACGCTTCCCTTGTCGCCCATCCACAGGAAGGCCAGCAGGTTGCCTGCCAGTCCCGCGATAGCGATCCAAGGCCACTGGCGGCGAGGAGAGCGTAGGTAGAAGCAAAGCACGGCGGCGTTGGCGAACCAGATCGGCGACACGCGGCCCACGGCGCGCGGCGCCAGCACGCAAGCGGCGGCGAGCATGAAGACGGTCAGAGAGACCATCGCAACCTTCGATCCCAGGTTCCAGGACTTGTTAAATGGCATCATGGGCGCCCGAGATTCATGATCTCAAAGGGCGCGCTTATGGGTAACGGGGCGTAAACGCGGACGAAGCGAGGTTGCGGCCGAATGTCACGCTGAACGATTGCCGTTCCGACCGCGATGCCCGCGCCGATGGCGACGAGCAACGGCGTCAGCGGCACGAACATTCCGATAACGACCAGACCCTCGCAGAACGCCATGGCGGCGGGCGGGAGCCCCGGCGCGGGGGCCGCTGGTCTGTAGAACTGCCACACCACGGGCGACAAGTTCGGCCGTGGTCACGGCGTGGCGGCGGGCGCCGGTTTGCGCCGAGCCCTGGCGGCCGCTACCAGAGCCTTGAACAGTCGGCGATGATGGGCGCGATAGATCATCAGTTCGGGGTGGTACTGCACGCCGATCCAGAAAGGCCGGGATCGGTCCTCGATCGCCTGGATGACGCCATTGGGCTCCCGCGCCGCGACGGTCAGGCCGGCGCCGACCCGATCGATGGCCTGCTGGTGGATGATGTTGATCCTCGTGGCGTCCTTGCCGATGATCGCCGCGAGGCGTGAGCGCTTGTGCAGGCGCACCGGCTTGCGCACGGTCAGGTGTTCCCACCAGGTCGGCGTCAGGTCGGCCCCCTCGAAGCTGGACAGGTCCATGTAGAGG
>NZ_JBFTZS010000354.1:0-4957 GCF_056406675.1 Caulobacter sp. P1_B12_2
CCCTTTTTCTTTGGGCTTTGGAAGAGCGCGGACGCCTCGAGAGGCCCGAGGCGTCCGGAGAGAAGCCTTGCTGGACTAGAAGGCGTAGCGCACCCCGACGATGAACTCGCGGCCGGTGTGGTGGTAGACCGACTCCAGGTTCTGCTCGCCAATGAACTGATCCTGGAATTCGTCGGTCAGGTTGACGCCTTCCAGGGTCAGCTTCAGGTGCGGATTGATCGTGTATTGGAACGAGGCGTCGATATTGAGCGTCTCGTTGGTGCCCTGATAGGCGATCGGCGCGATCGCCGTGTTGTCGGCGCCCGGCACCGCCGTCAGGTAGCGGCTGCGCCAGGCGGCCGAGACCCGGGTGCTGATGCGGGAGTCTTCGTAATAGAGCGTCGCATTGTAGGAATGCGGCGACAGGTTGGTGAGGTTCTGGCGGGCGACGGTGACCCCGGCCCCGTTCACATAGTTCACCTTGGCGATCACGCTGGTGTAGTTCAGCAGCACGCCGGTGTTGCCCAGCAGGCCGGGCAAGAACTTGAAGGCCTGCTGGTAGTTGATCTCGAACCCCTTGAGCGTGCCGCCGGGGGTGTTGAGCGGGGCGGTGAACGCCCAGCTGGTGGTCGTCGTGTTGCAGTCGGTCGTCTGGTTGCCGCAGGCGGCGATGGCGGCGCTGTCGGGCAGGCCGAACGGGTTGCCCTGATAGGTCTGATTGGTCGTCACGTTCTGGACGAAGGTCGAGATCTTCTTCTCGAACAGCGCCACCGACAGCAGCGATCCCGGCTGGAAATACCACTCGCCCGACACGTCGTAGTTCGTCGACCTAATCGGATCCAGGTTGGGGTTGCCCGCTGTCACCGCGCGGGTCGAGCCCGCCACGTTGAACGCCGCGCCGGGCGACAGTTGGGTCAATTCCGCCCGCGCCATCACCTTGGCCGCGCTGAAGCGGATCAGGAAGTCTTCACGCGGTTCGACCACGAGGTTCAAGCTGGGAAGCGTGTCGCTGTAGTCGCGCTGGGCGACGATCGGCACGGTCTGGCCGCCAACGAAGGCGTAGCCCGACGATTCCTGCGCGGTCTTCACGTAACGCACGCCGATATTGCCGCGCACCGGAATGTCCTGAATGGCGGTTCTGAAGTCGGCCTGCAGGAAGGCGCCCTTGTCCTTCTCCGAGACGCCCTTGTTGTTGGTCAGGGCGGGCGCGGTTCCGAGCTTGAACAGGCCGTTCAGAGTGGTCTGGTCGTTGACGTTGAACAGCGAGTAGAACTTCTCCAGGTCGGGCACGAGCCAGGTGGTCGGGGTGCCGGCCGGGATGCCCAGGCCCTTGCCGTTGAGATGGGCGAGGGTGGTGTAGCTGGCCAGAGGCGCGACCGCGTTGAGCGTGGCGATCTGGGCGGCGGTGAAAACCTCGACGTTGGCGGTCGAACCTGCGGCGTCGACGCGGCGCAGCTCGGTCGTGACAAAGTCGTACTTCTTGTAGTCGAGGCCGCCCGAGAATTTCAGGGAGTCGTTGAGCGCGTAGCTCAGGGCGAACTTGGCCGTGTCGTAGCTGTTCTCTGCCGTGAGCTTGCGCTGACGCAGTTCGCGCAGGACCCAGCCCGACGGGCTGGTGACGTCGGTGGTCCCATAGCCCAGGCCAGGGTGGCGCGGGTCGGTATAGTCGTAGCTGTAGCCCTGGATATTGAACTGGTCGAAGGTCAGGGTCGTCTGAAACGGGTTGTCGTGGAACGAGTTCGAGCGCCCCGCCAGGAACGACACGTCCAGCTTGTCGCTGAACCGATGCTCGACGTTCAGCGTGACCTGCTTGAACTTGGTGTCGAGAATGTCGAACCGGTTCTCGGTCCGCAGATCCACGTCGTTGAAGACGCCCTTGGTCAGGATGTTATTCTCGACCGTCGCCGAAACGACGTCGAAATCGGCCAGACCGCAGTTGTTGGGCCGGTTGGCCACGGTGCAGGCGGTGCCGGTGCTGAACGACGGAGCTTCCAGGTAGTATTCCCGCCGGGTCGCCTTGAAGTCGGCGTAGAGGCCGTCGAGCGTCACCAGGGTGCGGTCGCTCGGCTTCCACTGCAATGAGGCCGTGAAGCCGGTCCGTTCGCTGTGGTTGTCGAAGTGGTCGTAGCGCGGGAAGCGCGGGTGGAAGGCGCTGTTCAGCTGCGCCAGGGTCGGCGAACCCGAGGCGGGCGCCGACTGGAAGCCGGGAAGGAAGCTGCCGGCGTTGGTCGCCCAGCGCACCGTGCTGCTGCCTTCCTCGATGGTGTCGCGCTTGGAATAGGCGCCTGAAACCAGGATGCCGACGGTGTCGTCCAGGAAGGTCTTGGAGACCAGGGCGGCCACGCGGGGGCCGGTCTTGCCTGAAAGCTGGTTGTAGGCCGCCTGGGCCGAGGCGGCGAACTTGAAGCCGGGCGTGTCGAACGGGCGGCCCGTCTGCAGGTCGACCGTGGCGCCCAGCGAGCCTTCTTCCTGCGCGGCCTCGGCGGTCTTGGCCACCTTGATCGAGCTGAACAGGTCCGAGGCGAAGACGTTGAAGTCGAACGAGCGGCTGCGGTTGGCGCCGCCCGAAGAGTCGGCGCCGCCGGTGCTGGCCAGGGCTTCCATGCCGTCGATGCGCACCCGGGTGAAGGTGGCGCCAAGGCCCCGCACGGCGATCTGGCGGCCTTCGCCGCCATCGCGGGCCAGAGCGACGCCTGGAATGCGCTGGATGGATTCCGACAGGTTCAGATCGGGAAACTTGCCGATGTCCTCGGCGAGGATGGCGTCGACGGCGACCGAGCTTTCGCGCTTGGTGTTGAGCGCCTTGGCCAGGCTGCCGCGAAAGCCGGTGACCACCACTTCCCCGACTTCGGTCGTGTCGTTCCCGGCGACCTTGGCGGCGGCCTGGGTGGAGGTTTGAGCGGCCGCGGGCGCGGCGAACGCGAACATCGCGCAGAGCGCGGTGGCCGACAGCAGGGCGTGACGGCGCGAGCCGCTCACCGGAAGATTGAAGACGAGCATGGTTTCCTCCCCAGGGCCGGCGCCTCTTGGGCCCGGCGTTTTTGAAGGCCTCCTCTTTGGGGGGTCCTTCGTGGTTGCGTAGATGCTCCTGCTTGCGCCTTCCGGACCTCCGCGCGCTTCAGCGGCCCGGTCGAAAATTTCCAGATCCGTGTTCCCGGCCAAGGCGCCGGAGACCCGTGTTCATTCTCGATGTTGTCAGGTCATATGATGAATTTTGGATATCGTCGAGTCCTCCTCGCAGCTGTCGCGGACGCATTGTCGCTGGCCAGGCGACGCTATAGGTTCGTGGCTGATTGAAACGGAAGGCTCATATGGCAGTCGCCCAGCGTCGCTCGCTCGTCGACGACATCTTCGATGATTTCAGCGAACGCATCCGTACGGGAAGACTCGCGCCCGGCTCGCGCCTGCCGACCGAGAAAGACCTGTCGATCGAGCTTAGCGTCAGTCGAACCGTCGTACGTGAAGCGATGGCCCGTCTGACGGTGCAGGGCTTCACCGTGCCGCGCCAGGGCGCGGGCGTCTTCGTCGCCAGCGGCGCCCGCTACGAGGCCTTCCAAGTCACGCCGCAGGAACTGGACGCGATCGAGGATGTGCTGAAGCTGCTGGAAATGCGCTTGGCCATCGAAACCGAAATGGCCAGCCTCGCGGCCGAGCGGCGCGACGAATCCCATCTGGTCGAGCTCAAGCGCAACCTGGACGCCATGTCGCCCGAGGCCGAGGGCGGCGACGAGAACATCGACGCCGATGTCGGTTTCCATCGGGCCATCGCCCAGGCGTCCGGCAATCAGTATTTCGAGCGCTTCATCGACTTCCTCGGGATCCGACTGGTGCCGTCGCGCAAGGTCTATCTGCAAGGCCGTGAACGCGTCAGCCATCGTTATCTGCGCAAGATCTGGCGTGAGCACGAAGCGATCTACGAGGCCATCGCGAAGGGTGACCCCGCCGCCGCCCGCTCCGCCGCGCGCCGCCATATGAGTCTCAGCGTGAGACGCCACGCTCGACGCCTGCTTCAGTTGGAAACCGAACGATCCCAGGCCGGCTCGTCTTAAGGTGGGTGGCGGCGAGGCGAGGCCTGATTCCAACCAATTTGTGGATAACCGATCACGCTCGCGTTAACGCTTGCAGCCTTTTCGTGGCGAAGCTCGTTTCTGACTCCGCGAACGTACGATGCGTTCACGGAGGGCTGGTCGATGGCGCGTCACGAGATCCACCATTACCGTAACCGGCGTAACCCCAAGGCCATTTACATCGCCTTGGGTCTGGGCCTGTGGCTGACCCTCGGGCTGGTCAGCCAGGCGGCGTTCCAGGTCCTGGGCTAGGGTCGCGGCGCGCCTCTAGCGAGAGTATTGACCTATATACCGTTCAAGATTGCAGGCGTAGTCTGGCTTCGAGGCGTGCGAACGACGCGCCCGCAGGGAGAAACGCGATGGTCAGCCGTCTGCCCCGCCGCTGGCGGGAGCGAGGTTCGCCGACGATCACTCTTGTCCTGATCGCCCTGGTGCTGTGGGCGCTCCTGGCCATGGCCGCCCAGGTCGTCTTCCGTCTGGTCCAGTGAGCGGGCCGGCGCCGCCCCAGGCGTCCCAGCAGGCGTCTCTCTCATTCTCGGTCATATGCTCGCTCGACTGCCCCAGGCAGGCGCGCTTGTAGCGGCGGTCCTCGGCCGCTTCCCAGGCCCTGCGAGCGCGACGGGCGCTGGCCGGATCCAGATACTCGCCTTTGCCGACCCGCCAGCCCGGCTCGACGGTCTGGGACAGGTTCGGCCCGGCCGAGGCCGTGGGCAAGGCAAGGGGCTCGACGTCGGACACCGGCGTGTCGAGTCTTGCGCGGGCCGGCGAGGGCGCGGCGGCGCGACGGGCCGGCGAGGTCCGCCGCCGCTCCGGCTCGGCCTCGCGCGGCGCCAGGGCGATCACCACGGTCGGCGGCTCGACCATCGCCGGCGCCCGGCGCTCCAGGGTCAGCAGGGCCAGCAGGCCGACAT